>NZ_JBEYER010000003.1:0-87348 GCF_040634005.1 Micromonospora sp. NPDC007271 | reverse complement strand
AGCCCTCGCCGGGCCGGCCAGCCCTCGCCGGGCCGGCCAGCCCTCGCCGGGCCGGCCAGCCCTCGCCGGGCCGGTCAGCCCTCGGTGGGCTGGGCGGCGGGCTGCCGGGAGGCCAGCGCGGTGGTGATCCGTACGGTCGTGCCCGCCGCGCCGGTGTCGACCACCATTGAGTCGCTCAGCTCCCGAGCCAGCCACAGGCCCCAGCCGCCGGCCGTGTCCGGCGCGGGCCGGTTGCGGTCGCTGAGCTGCTGGGCGCTGATCCCGTGGCCGTGGTCGGCGACCTCGCAGACCAGTTCCCCGCCCTGGCGCCACAGCCGCACCCGGCCCTGGCCGCCGCCGTGCCGGACCGCGTTGGTGATCAGCTCGTTGATCGCCAGCACGAAGTCGTCCAGCGGCTGGCCGCGCAGCCCCGCGGCGTGTGCGCAGGAGGCGACCGAGTGCCGTAGCGCGGTCACCTGGGCCTGGTTGAAGGCCTCGGCGATGAGGAGGGAAGGTTCGATGGGCACAACCGTACGCGCTGCGGGGGGTTCTGCGTTCGTCATGGCCCGTCCCGGCGCTGGATCTCGACGACTTTCGCGGCATTTCCACCGTACGTCAGGGTTTCCCGGGCCGCACCCACCACCCCGGTCCGCCGCCAGCTGTGGCATGGTGTCGCGCATGCCGTCGTCCCCGGGTGGCCTGGAGGTCCCGCTCTGGCGGTCGATCGGGGTGTTCCGGTTCGCCTCGCTGGCGTACGTCGGGTTGCTGGTGCTCCGTGATGCCCACCGGTACGCCCACCCGATCGCCGCGGGCGGCGTACTCCTGGCGATGCTGGCCTGGACCGCGGCGACCGCGGTCGGCTACGCGCGCCCGGCCGCACGGCGCTGGCCGCTGCTCCTGGCCGACCTCGGCGTGGTCCTGGCGATCATGCTGGCCACCCCCTGGGTGGTGGGCCGCGCGGCGCTCGCCGCCGGCGTGCCCACCCTGACCGTCGCCTGGCTGGCCGGCCCGGTGCTGGCCTGGGCGGTCTCCGGCGGCCGGCGGCGCGGCGCGATTGCCGCCCTGGCGCTCGGCGGGGTCGACCTGGCCACCCGGACCCGGATCAGCCAGTCCTCGCTGACCGGGGTGATCCTGCTGCTGCTCGCCGGGGCGGTGGTCGGGCACGTGGCCCGGCTGGCGGTCACCGCCGAGGAGCGGCTGCAGCGGGCGGTGGAGCTGGAGGCCGCCACCCGGGAGCGGGAGCGGTTGGCCCGGGACATCCACGACTCGGTGCTCCAGGTGCTGGCGCTGGTGCAGCGGCGCGGCGCGCACCTGGACGGCGAGGCGGGCGAGCTGGCCCGGCTGGCCGGGGAGCAGGAGGCCGCCCTGCGCGCCCTGATCGGCCGGGCGGCTGCGGTGCCGGCCGAGGAGGGGGCCGACCGGGACCTGCGCGACCTGCTCGACCGGTACGCCTCGGCGGCGGTCGAGGTCGCCGCGCCGGCCACCCCGGTGCCGCTGCCCGCCCGGGTGGCCGGCGAACTGGCCGCCGCGGTCGGGGCGGCCCTGGACAACGTGGCCCGGCATGCCGGCGGGCGGGCCTGGGTGCTGATCGAGGACGAGGGGGAGACCGTGACCGTCTCGGTACGCGACGAGGGACCGGGGATCCCGGCGGGGCGGCTCGCCGAGGCCGCGGCGCAGGGCCGGCTCGGGGTGGCGCAGTCCATCCGCGGCCGGGTGGCCGACCTGGGTGGCGAGGTGCACATCCTCTCCGCCCCGGGCGCGGGCACGGAGATCGAGCTGAGCGTGCCGAGGAGCGGCCGATGAGCACCGGCGTACGGGTGATGGTGGTGGACGATCACCCGATGTGGCGGGAGGGGGTGGCCCGCGACCTCACCGAGGCCGGGCACCTGGTGGTGGCGACCATCGGGGAGGGGCGGCAGGCGGTGCGGGTGGCCGGGGCCGTCCGACCCGACGTGGTCGTGCTCGATCTGCAACTGCCGGACGTCTCCGGCGTCGAGGTGATCCGCGGGCTGCGCGCCGCGCTGCCCGAGGTGCGGGTGCTGATGCTGTCGGCCAGCGGCGAGCCGCAGAGCGTGCTGGACGCGGTGAAGGCGGGGGCGACGGGCTACCTGGTGAAGTCGGCCGTGCCGGCCGAGTTCCTGGACGCGGGGCGCCGCACGGCGGCCGGTGAGCCGGTGTTCACGCCGGGGCTGGCCGGGCTGGTGCTGGGGGAGTACCGGCGGCTGGCCGCCGCACCGGCCATCGCCCAGGAGGCGGCCCCGCAGCTCACCGAACGGGAGACCGAGGTGCTGCGGCTGGTGGCGAAGGGCCTGTCGTACAAGCAGATCGCCGAGCGGCTCGGGCTCTCCCACCGGACGGTGCAGAACCACGTGCAGAACACGCTCGGCAAGCTGCAGCTGCACAACCGGGTCCAGCTGACCCGGTACGCCATCGAGCGGGGCCTGGACGACTGAACGGCCGTCCCGGCGCCGTCAGGGGGTCGCTTCCGGTGGGCGGGTCTCGTGGACGGCCAGTTCCTCGGCCGTCGCCCCGCCGCCGGCCGAGCCCGCGTCGTACCCGATGTTGTCCCGCTCCTGATCGGTGTGCGCGCCCTCGTCCGGTTCGACCAGCCGGCCCACCTGGTGGTCCGCGACGGCGCCGAGCTGGCCGTGATCGTAGAGGGAGACCGCCGAGCGCGGGTCGGAGTTCGGGCCCGGGTCGATCACGTCCGCGTCGAACTGGGCCTGCGCGGCGGCCTCCTCGCTGTCCGCCTCGGAGGCGATGCCCGGATCGACCGGGCCGGCGAGCGGGTCGTCGGCGGGCCGCTCGTACATCTCCCGCTGGAGCTTGTAGTCCAGCGACTCGCCGTCGAGCTGCTCCTCGGCGGTGGTCCCGTACCGGTCCACCGCCACCGGGTCGCGGTCGGCGGGAAGCTGGGCCGGCTCAGGGCCGTCCGCCTCTCGGCCGGTCCGGACGTCGTCGTTGGCCGTGGAGTCGTCGTCGGCGGTGTCCGGCAGGCCCTCCGCCTCCGGATCGGACACGGGGGTGGGGTACTCGTCGTCGCGCATGACCGGTCACTACCCGCCGAGTTGACCGCGTTAACCGGGTCCGGCGGGGTGGATCGGGAGGAACGGGCGGATACCGGGTCGATGCGTCCTGGCCGGCGGCCCCTGGGAGCGGGTCAGCCGCGGCGGGCGGCCTCGTCCTCGGCGTCCAGCACGCACCAGACGACCTTGCCGTCCGGCACAGCGGGGTGCTGCGCCAGCGGGGGCAGACCGTGTCGATGAGCAGCAGCCCGAGGCCGCCTGCCGAGGTGAGCGGGGCCACTCCGGCGTACGCGGGCGGTCGGGCGGAGCCGTCGCGGACGGCCAGGTGCAGGACGGGCGACGGCCCCAGCTCGGGACAGCCGTCGTTCCCCGGGGCAACCCGGACGCACCCGGCCGGCCGGCCCGGCTCACCAGCGGCCCGTCCGCGTCCGGCGACTGATCGCGGCCACGGTGCCCACGGCGGTGCCCGCCGCGGCCAGCCCGAACGCCGTCATCCGGACCAGTTGCCGCCGGCGGCCGTGCCAGCCGTCCGTCGACTCCGCCGCCGCGTCCGGCCGGAACACGTTGCCGGTGGCGGCCAGGCGTACGCCGGGGCCGAACTGGGTGCGAGCGGTGTACCAGCCGAGCATCCGCTCGACGAGCGCCGGGGCCAGCCGCCACTGGAGCCCGAGCAGCCGGGCCGCGCCGCCGGCGTACGCCTCCCGCCGGGGCCGCTGCAGCAGCCGGACGATCGTCTCGGCCACCAGCTCCGGTGGGTAGACCGGCGGAGGCGGGGTCACCTCCCGGCCGCTGTGGTTGGCGGCGTGCCGGAAGAACGGGGTGTCGATGCTCGCCGGCAGCACGGTGCACAGGGAGACGTTGTTCCGGCCGGTGACCCGCAGCTCCTGCCGGACCGTGTCGGCCAGTCCCCGGATGCCGTGCTTGGTCGCGTTGTACGCCGACTGGTAGGGCATGGCCACCTCGGCCAGCACGGACGCGTTGTTGACCAGGACGCCGCCGCCGGCCGCCTCGAGCCGGCGCAGCGCCGCCTTCGTCCCGTGGACCGTGCCCAGCAGGTTCACCTCCACCACCCGGCGGAACTCGGCGACCGGGATCTCGTCGAACAGCCCCACCGCGGTCACCGCGGCGTTGTTGATCCAGGCGTCGATCCGGCCGAACTCCGCCGTCGCCCGCGCCGCGAGCCGCTCCACCGACTCCGGGTCGGTCACGTCGGTGGGCACCACCAGTGCCCGGCCGCCCAGTCT
The DNA here is from genome assembly GCF_040634005.1 of Micromonospora sp. NPDC007271. Lineage (NCBI taxonomy): Bacteria > Bacillati > Actinomycetota > Actinomycetes > Micromonosporales > Micromonosporaceae > Micromonospora > Micromonospora sp. NPDC007271. The sequence continues at coordinate 83,099 of NZ_JBEYER010000003.1, read as the reverse complement.
CCGGCAGCGGTCGGCGACCCGGTGCAGGGCCTCCTCGCTGCGGGCCGCCAGCACGACGTCGGCGCCCCGGCGGGCCAGCGCGTACGCGGTGGTCGCCCCGATGCCGCTGGAGGCACCGGTGATCACGACCGTGGCGTCGTCGAGGCTGCGGGTGAGAGGCATGCCTCGCCGGTACCCCCGCCGCGGGCCGGTCATGCGGCCGTGGTCGGCCGGATCGCGGCCGGCCGGCGAGCGATCCGGCCCGGCTGGCGATCGATCCGGGTCAGCCGGTGGCCGGGAAGGCGGGCGGCCCGCCGGGAAGCTGGTGGAACGTCGGGATCGCTCACCACCCGGCATGGTCCGCCGGACGGCTCCCGATCTGCCAGGTTTCGGCGCACCGGAGCCGGGTTAATGGGACCCTCTGACCGGAGGACCACCGCTGGATAGAACGCGTGGAGGTGCACCATGCGCGTCGGCCTTGTGTGCGCGCACGCCGGCCCGTCCGTCGAAGGTTCCACCGTCGGCACGCACCAGCACGTCGCGCGGGTGGCGGCCGAACTCGCCGTGCGGGGTCACGACGTCCGGGTCCACGAGCGGCGCGACGCGCCGGGCCAGCCCGAGTCGCTCGAGCTGGACGGCTACCGCCTGGAGCGGGTGCCGGTCGGCCCACCCGAGCCGCTGGCCACCGCCGAGCTGGTGCCGTACGTGGCCGAGTTCGGTCGCTGGCTGGCGCAGCGATGGGCCGGGGACTGGGCGCCGGAGGTGGTGCACGGGCACTACTGGGTCGGTGGTCTGGCCGCCGCCCACGCCGTACGCGAGACCGACATCCCGGTCGTGCAGACCTTCCACTCGCTCGGGATCGAGCAGCTGCGCCACCTCGGCCAGCGGTACGACGGGCCGGGGGAGCGGATCCCGCTGGAGCGGGCGCTGACCCGGGCGGTGGACATCGCGATCGCCCAGTGCAACGACGAGGTCGACGAGCTGACCCGGATGGGGCTGCAGCGCACCGCGGTGGCGATGGTGCCGACCGGGGTGGACACCGAGCAGTTCCACCCGGACGGCGAGGCCGCCCCCCGGGACCAGCGGCCCCGGATCCTCTCCGTCGGCGGGCTCTCGCCCCGGCACGGGCAGGAGGACGTGATCCGGGCGATGCGGCTGGTCGGGGACGCCGAGCTGGTCATCGCCGGCGGTCCGCCCGCCGACCAGCTGGCCGACCACGCCGAGGCACGCCGGCTGCGCGAGCTGGCCGAGCGGACCGGGGTGGGGGACCAGGTGAAGCTGGTCGGCGCGGTCCCGCACGAGCAGATGGCCACCTGGTACCGCTCCGCCGACGTGGTCGCCTGCACGCCGCACTACTCCTCCGCCGGCCGGGTGTCCCTGGAGGCGATGGCGTGCGGGGTGCCGGTGGTCGGCTACGCGATGGGCGGGCTCGCCGACGCGGTGGTCGACGAGGTGACCGGAAAGCTCGTCCCACCGGGGGACGTCCGCAGCCTCGGGGTGACCCTGCGCCGGCTGCTGGCCGACAACGCCGGGCGGTTCGCGTACGGGCACGCCGGGGTGGACCGGGTGCGGTGCAGCTACACCTGGGAGCGGACGGCCGGCGCCCTGGAACGGCTCTACGAGCGGGTGGTCAGCCTGCGCAAACCGGTGGAGGCGGCCTGAGTCACGGACCACCGGTCGAGGACGCCTGAGTCGTGGCCGGTCAGGGCGGGCTGCGGTCAGGGGCGTGGCCGGGCGGCCGGGCCGGCGGCGACCATCGCGTGTTCCCGGTCACGGACCACCGCGTGGTGGTGCTGGGGCTCGGCGTACCGGGTGAGGCCGACCACCGAGACCAGCGTAGCCAGGAAGCCGATGCCGGCCAGCCACTCCCGCCCCGGCCAGATCTGGTCGTTGAGCAGCAGCAGGCCGATGATCGCCGCGGGGACCGCCCCGGCGGCGTCCATCGCGGCCACCGCCGCCGTCGTGGAACCGCGCTGCATGGCGAGGCCGAGCAGCAGCTGCCCGACCACCGAGTGGGCGATCAGCAGGTAGAGGAGCGGGTCACGGACGAACGCCTCCACCGAGTCGGCCGAGGCGAGCGGGCGGGCGGCCACCGCGGCGGCGGAGAACGCCATGCCGGCCAGCGAACCGAGCGCCACCGAGCCGGGCGCGCCGCGTAGCCGGGCGGTGAAGAAGCCGAGTACGGCGATCAGGACGAGCGCCGCCGCCAGGCCGACCAGCCCCGCGGCGCCGAGCTGCCGGGACGGCGCGGGCTCGGCGGCGAGCACCAGCGCGGTGATCCCGGCGAAGAGCAGTACGAGCAGCACCACCTCGGCGAGCGGGAGCCGCCACTTGAGCACCACCACGCCGAGCAGCGCGGTCACCCCGAGCCCGGCCGCCACGCTGGCCTGGACCAGGAACAGCGGCAGGTCGCGGCGGGCCAGGAAGGCCAGTACGAAGCCGGTCACCTGACAGAACAGCCCGACCAGGTAGGTCCGGTGGCCGACCAGCCGGAGCAGCAGCCCCGGGTCGAAGGTGTGGTGCACGGTGGTCCGCGCCGCGGCCACCGACTGCAGCAGGTTGGCGAAGCCGTACGCGACGATCATCGCCGCCAGGAAGCACCAACCGGAGGACACCACCTGGCGAGGATAGAGGACCGCCAGGGGGTCAGCGCGCGGCTGGTCGGCCGAGCCGGGCCAGGATGTCGCCGTGCAGTGCGCCGTTGGTGGCGATCGCGCTGATCTCGTCGGCGCCGGCCCCGGCGGGAGCCGGTCGCCCGGCCAGGTCGGTGAAGGTGCCGCCCGCCTCCGTGACGATCGGGACCAGGGCGGCGATGTCCCAGAGCGACAGCTCCGGCTCCACCATCACGTCCAGGGCCCCCTCGGCCAGCAGCATGTAACCGTAGAAGTCGCCGTACGCCCGGCTGCGCCAGGTGTCGCGCATGAGCTGGAGCATTGCCTCCAGCCGGCCGGCCTCCTCCCAGCCGGTCAGCGAGGAGTAGCAGATGCTCGCGTCCGCCAGGCCGGTGACGCCGGAGACCCGGATCGGCGCGCCGGCGGCCAGGTCGGGGCCGGCGTACGCGCCCGTGCCCAGGGCGGCCCACCAGCGCCGGCCGAGTGCCGGGGCGGAGACCAGGCCCAGCACCGGCCGGTCGGCCTCCAGCAACGCGATCAGGGTGCCCCAGACCGGTACGCCCCGGACGAAGTTCTTCGTGCCGTCGATCGGGTCGATCACCCAGCGCCGCCCGTCGGGCGTGGTCGCCGGCTGCTCGCCGTACTCCTCGCCGAGCAGGCCGTCACCGGGCCGGTGTTCGGCCAGCAGCGCGCGGATCGCCCGCTCGACGGCGGTGTCCGCGTCGGAGACCGGGGTCAGGTCGGGCTTGGCCTCGACCCGCAGGTCGAGGGCGCGGAACCGGGCCGTGGAGACGGCGTCGGCGGCGTCGGCGAGCAGGTGGGCGAGGGCGAGGTCGTCGGCGTACCCGGTCATGCGGGACACGGTAGCGACGCCGGGGCGGCCGCGACGGCGGGGCAGCCCGGGTTCCGCCGGTCAGGAACCGGCGAGCGGATCGCCGGGGTTGCGCTCGGGCTCGCGCAGGTCGCCCTCACCGGACCGGGAGGCCAGCAGCCGACGGTACGAGGCCAGCCGGCGCGGGTCGGCCTTGCCGGCGGTCACCCAGGCGTCCAGCGCGCAGTCCGTCTCGTCGGCGGTGTGCTGGCAGTTCGCCGGGCAGTCGACCGTCGCCTCCACCAGGTCCGGGAAGCCGTGCAGCAGGCTCTCCGCCGAGACGTGCGCCAGCCCGAAGCTGCGTACCCCGGGGGTGTCGATGATCCAGCCCGCGGCGCCTGCGGCGGGATCGGGCAGCGCGGGCAGCCGCAGCGCCACCGCGCTGGTCGAGGTGTGCCGCCCCCGGCCGATCGCGCTGACCGTGCCGACCGCCCGGTCGGCCTCCGGAACGAGGCGGTTGACCAGCGTCGACTTGCCCACCCCGGAGTGCCCGACCAGCACCGACACCCGGCCGGCGAGCAGCGCGCGCAGCGCGTCCAGCGCCGAGTCCGGCCGGATCAGCACGTACGGCAGCTCCAGCTCGGTGTAATAGCCGAGGACCGCCTCGGGGCCGGCCAGGTCGGCCTTGGTCAGGCAGAGCAGCGGCTCGATGTCGGCGTCGTACGCGGCCACCAGGCAGCGGTCGATGAACCCGGTGCGCGGCGGCGGGTCGGCCAGCGCGCTGACGATCACCAGCTGGTCGGCGTTGGCGACGACCACCCGTTCCAGCCGCCCCTCGGCGGTGGTCGCGTCGTCCTCGGCGGTGCGGCGCAGCACCGAGCGGCGCTCGGCGATCCGGACGATCCGGGCCAACGCGCCGGGCTGGCCCGAGACGTCGCCGACCAGGGCGACCCGGTCGCCCACCACCACCGACCGGCGGCCCAGCTCGCGGGCGCGCATCGCGGTGACGGTCGGGGCGTCCGGCCCCGCGTCGGGCAGCACACAGGTGTAGCGGCCCCGGTCGACGGCGATGACGAACCCGTCGACCGCGTTCTCGTGGCGGGGCCGGGTGCGCGTACGCGGGCGCGAGGACTTCCCGGGTCGGACCCGGACGTCGTCCTCGTCGTACTCCCGCCGCCTGGTCGCCAGGACGTCCCCCCGTCGCGTCAGCTCTTGCCGGTCACCATCCCCGACCATAGTGCCGGGAACTCCGGCATGGTCTTCGAGGTGCACGTCACGTCGTCCACCTCGATGCCGGGGACGGCCAGCCCGGCGACCGCCGCGGCGTGCGCCATCCGATGGTCGGCGTACGTCCGGAAGGCCCCGCCGCGCAACGGGCGGGGCCGGATCTCCAGCCCGTCGGCGGACTCGGTGATGTCCGCGCCGAGCGCGGTGAACTCCTTGGCCAGGGCGGCGATCCGGTCGGTCTCGTGCCCCCGGATGTGCCCGATTCCGGTCAGCCGGGACGGCGAGTCGGCGAGCATCGCCAGCGCGGTCAACGCCGGGGTCAGCTCGCTGACGTCGGAGAGGTCGGCGTCCAGGCCGTGCACGCTGCCGGTGCCCCGGACGGTGAGCCCCGCGGTGGTGAGCGTCACCTGGCCACCCAGCCGGGTCAGCAGCGTGCGGAGCTGCTCGACCGGCTGCATGCTGCTGGGCGGCCAGCCCTGGAGGGTCACCTCGCCGCCGGTGACCAGGGCGGCGGCGAAGAACGGCACGGCACCGGAGAGGTCCGGCTCGATCTCCCAGCCGCGCCCGGTCAGCGGGCCGGGCTCGACCACCCAGACGTCGGGGGTGCCGTCGTCGACGGCGGCCCCGGCGGCGCGGAGCATCTGCACGGTCATCCGCAGGTGCGGCGCGGACGGGACCGGCGGACCCTCGTGCCGGACCACCAGGCCCCGGTCGAAGCGGGGCGCGGCCAGCAGCAGCCCGGAGACGAGCTGGCTGGAGGCGGAGGCGTCGATGACCACCTCGCCGCCGGCGACCCCGCCGGCGCCGAGGACCGCCAGCGGCAGGCTGCCGGTGGCGGGGGTGTCGATGCGTACGCCGAGGGAGCGCAGCGCCCCGATCAGCGGCCCGAGCGGGCGGACCCGGGCCTGCGGGTCGCCGTCGAAGGTGACCCGGCCCGCGGCGAGGCCGGCCACCGGCGGCAGGAAGCGCATCACCGTGCCGGCCAGCCCGACGTCGATGTGCGCGGGGCCGACCAGCCGGTGCGGCCGGACCAGCCAGCGCTCGTCGTCGGAGATCGACACGTGCGCGCCCAGCTCGCGCAGCCCGCCGGCCATCAGCTCGGTGTCCCGGGCGCGTAGCGGCCGGTCGAGCGTCGACGGGCCGCTGGCCAGCGCGGCGAGCACCAGCGCCCGGGCGGTCATCGACTTCGAGCCGGGCAGGCGCAGCGTGATGGCGACCGGGTCGGTGGCCGTCGGTGCGGTCCACGGCTGCGGCGGCCGGGTCGCGGTCAGATTCCCCACGCTCACATTCTGCCAACTCCGCGGGCCGGTGGAACCGCCCGTCGTGTCTGCTCCCGGTTGGCGGGACAGCCGGAACGCCGGTGGCGCGTTAGCGTGTGCGCCATGTGCGGCAGGTACGCGACGACCCGGAGCGCGGGCGACCTGAGCGCGCTGTTCGAGTCGTACGACGAGACCGGCGGCGCGGTCGGCCCGGACTTCAACGTCGCCCCGACCGACCCGGTGCCGCTGGTCCGGCTGGCGCCGGAGGGGCACCGGCTGCTCTCGGTCGGCCGCTGGGGTCTGCTCCCGCACTGGTCCCGCAGCGCCGCTGGGGCGGCCCGCATGATCAACGCGCGGGCGGAGACGATCGCCACCAGCCGGGCGTACGCCCCGTCCTTCGCCCGTCGGCGCTGCCTGGTCCCGGCCGACGGCTGGTACGAGTGGGTCCGCGAGCCGGACGGCCGGCGGCAGCCGTACTACATGAACCCGGTGGACGGTTCGGTGCTGGCCTTCGCCGGCATCTGGTCGGTCTGGGAGTCGGCCGGCGCCACCCGGCTCACCTTCAGCGTGCTGACCACCGCGGCCGTGGGCGAGCTGGCCGAGGTGCACGACCGGATGCCACTGCTGCTGCCCCGGGAGCGGTGGGGGGCCTGGCTCGGCCCGACCGACGAACCGGGCGCGCTGCTCGTCCCGCCCGCCCCGGAGTGGCTCGCCGGGCTGGAGATCCGCCCGGTGTCCCCGGCCGTGGGCGACGTCCGGAACGACGGGCCCGGGCTCACCGCCCGGGTGCCGCTGGCGCGAGGGGAGACTGCCTCGGAAATGACGTTGTTCTGATCTTGCCGCACATTGTCGTGTGCTGATTTGCCGGGGTTGGACCTGAAACGTCGCCCGGCCGTTTAGTCATGTTCACGGCAGAGGGTTGTCCCCGTGTCCCCAAGTGCGATAAAACACAGCGCTGGCGTTGGGTGTCCGTTCGCACGGGGCGGATGACACCCTTCGATCATTCGTGATCATTTGCCGGTCCCACGGGGGAGGTGGGTGTATTGACACGGGCGCGTATGCCCCGCCCGCACGAGGTGGCCGCCGCACGACGAGACCCGCGACTGCTGCGGGCGTTGCGTGAGCGGCGGCAGGACGAGGCGTGGCGGACCAGAGGTACCTGCCAGAGCGTGGATCCGGAGACCTTCTTTCCGGCACCCAACGAGCCGGCCGACACGGCCGTGGCGCTCTGCCGCAGTTGTGACGTCCAGGGGTCCTGCCTCGCCTGGGCGCTGGAGGTGGGCGACTGCCACGGCGTCTGGGGCGGCACCACGCCGCGCGAACGGCGGGCGATGCTCGTCGCCTGGCGCAGCGAGGTGCAGCCGGATCCGGACGCGGCCGACGAGGCCGGGCCGCCGGTCCGCGACCGCCTGCTCACTCTGGTGCCGTCGCGCTGATTCCGTGCACCGTCGCCCGCGTCCCGCGAGGACGCGGGCGACGGTCTTTCCGGCCGGCTTTCGGGCCGGCTTTTCCGGCCGGTGCGCGCGTGCCGGTTGGGATGGCCCCGCGCCCGAGGACGCCGACGTCCGCGCCGTCGGTGATCCGTGGCGCGCGGCGATGCGGGGGCCGCCGTCGGGGCCGGCGCGGCGGGGCGATGCGCCGGCCGCAGAATGGGCCAATGCGGCACAGCGACGAGGTCGAGACGCCCCGCGGGCCGGCTCGCGCCGACATTGACCTGCCGGTGGGTCCGGTGCGCACCCTGCTGGTGCTCGGTCACGGCGCGGGCGGCGACGTGGACGCGCCGGACCTGCTCGCGGTCCGGGACGCGGTGATCGAAGCCGGGGTGGGCGTGATCCGGGTGACCCAGCCGTACCGGGTCGCGGGGCGGCGTGCGCCGGCTCCCGCCGCGCACCTCGACGAGGCCTGGTGCGCCGTGTCGGCCGTGCTCAAGGAGCGCCACCCGACGGTGTCCCGCTGGGTGGTGGGTGGCCGATCCAGCGGCGCCCGGGTCGCCTGCCGCACGGCCCGTGCCACCGGTGCGGCCGGTGTGGTCGCGCTCGCCTTCCCGCTGCATCCCCCGGGGCGCCCGGAGCGCTCGCGCGCTGGCGAACTGGCCACCGGCCTGCCCACTCTGGTCGTCAATGGCGACCGTGACCCGTTCGGCATCCCGCAGCCGGGCCCGGACGTCGAGGTGGTGGTCCGCCCCGGCGAGCGGCACGACCTGCGGGGCGACCCGGCGGGCAGCGCCGCTGTGGTCCGCGACTGGCTGCGCGCTCTGGGCTGGGCATCCGCCTGACACCGGCCCCCCTTCCGGCCGCCGGCTGCTCGAACCAGGAAAGGGCGGCCTCTCCGGCCGGTGCGGCGTGATCTTGCCAGCCGTGACCCGAGGCGGCGGCGGGTCGTTGCACGGGGTGGTGCCGGGCGCCCGGTTCGAGCGTCCGGGGCCATCCTCCCAGGCCCTTCCTGGTCCCAGCGCCGGTCGCGGCCGGGGCCGGGACCAGGAACGGCGGGTGGCGGCGGAATGTGCCGTACCCGGCGGGCGTTACCACCCCCGGGACGACATTTCCAGCCGAGGGGGGTGGCCGGTGCCGATCGAGACACGGAGCCGGGAGCGGGACGACCGGGACGGGCGGGCGCTGAGGCGGCTGCTCGACGCGCCGGAGTGGCCCGCGTCGGCGGTGAGGGCCAGCACACCGGCCGGAAGTGAATCGGCGGACAGGTTGGTACGCGTATCCTCGGCGGGAAAGCATCCGACGCGAGGGGATGTGCGGTTGACCACCGAAAAGACGGACGAGCGCAGGGCCCGCTTCGAGCGGGACGCGATGCCCTTCGTCGATCAGCTCTACGCTGCCGGGCTGCGGATGACGCGGAACCCGGCGGATGCCGAGGACCTGGTCCAGGAGACCTACCTGAAGGCGTACGCCGCCTTCCACCAGTTCGAGCAGGGCACCAACCTCAAGGCCTGGCTCTACCGGATCTTGACCAACACCTACATCAACTCCTACCGGAAGCGGCAGCGCCAGCCCGTCCAGGCGCCCACCGACGAGATCACCGACTGGCAGCTCGCCGAGGCCGAGTCGCACACGTCCAGCGGCCTGCGCTCGGCGGAGACCGAGGCGCTCGACCGGCTGCCGGACAGCGACGTCAAGGAGGCCCTCCAGCAGTTGCCGGAGGAGTTCCGCCTGGCCGTCTACCTGACCGACGTCGAGGGCTTCTCCTACAAGGAGGTCGCCGAGATCATGGGTACGCCGATCGGCACCGTGATGTCGCGCCTGCACCGCGGCCGACGTAATCTGCGCAAGCTGCTCGAGCAGTACGCGGCCGAGCGGGGCTTCAGCGCCGCGCCGTCGAAGGGTTCGACCGCCGCCGCCGGCCGGGAGGTGTGACCGTGAGCTGTGGAGAGCCGCACGAGACGGACTGCCGTGAGGTGCTCGAGGAGGTCTACCTCTACCTGGACCTGGAGTGCGCCGAGGAGCGGCGCCTCCTGATCCGGACCCACCTCGACGAGTGTGGGCCCTGCCTGCGCGAGTACGGCATCGAGCAGGAGGTGAAGGCGCTGGTCGCCCGCTGCTGCGGCAAGGAGACCGCGCCGGAGCAGCTGCGCGAGCGGCTGCGGGTCCGCCTGAGCGAGCTGGTGGTCTTCGAGACCACCGAGTCCCGCGAACTCACCGACTGAGCGTGCGCACGACGAGCTGAAGACACCGGTGGCCCGGGTCCGCACGGACCCGGGCCACCGCCGTCGTGCCTCCCGACGATCAGGAGTTGGGGCGCTTGCCGTGGTTCGCGCCGCTCTTCTTGCGGGCCTTCTTCTTCCGGGCCTTCTTCGCCATGCTCTGCCTCCTTGTGCTGGTCACGTCCGGCCGCGGGCGAGCGCGGCGGAGGTCGCGTACCGGTCCCGGGGACCGACCCGGCTGATGCTAGTGCCGGCGGCGGTCCCGGGGGTCCGGTGGGGGCGGAGCGGGGCCAGGCCGCCGCTCTCCGTCCGAAGGTGACCGCCGCCATGATTGGATACCGTTCGCAGGAACACCGGTGGAGAGGGAGGGCCGTGAGCATGGCCGAGGAGATCCGCGCCGAGATGGTGGCGAACGTCTGGAAGGTCGTCGCGTCGGCCGGGGACAGCGTGTCCGAGGGAGACACGCTGGTGATCCTGGAGTCGATGAAGATGGAGATCCCGGTCGTCGCCGAGGCCGACGGCGTCGTGCAGCAGATCGCCGTCAACGAGGGTGACGTCGTGCAGGACGGCGACCTGATCGCGGTGATCGGTTGAGCGGCCTCCTCGTCCGGCGCGCGGAGCCGGCCGACCACCCGGCGGTGGCCCGCCTGACGGTCGCCGCGTACGAGGCGGACGGGCAGCTCAAGGGGGAGCACGGTTACGGCACGGTGCTCGCCGACGTGGCCACCCGGGCGGAGACCGGCGAGGTGCTGGTCGCCGTCGACGAGGCCACCGGCGAGGTGCTGGGCGCGGTCACGTTCGTGCTCCCAGGCACCCCGTACGCCGAGCTGTCCGGCCCGGGGGAGGCCGAGTTCCGGATGCTCGCGGTCGACCCGGCCGCGCAGGGGCGCGGCGCCGGCGCGGCCCTGGTCCGGGCCTGCGTGGCCCGGGCCGTCGAACTCGGCTGCTCGGCCGTGGTGATCTGCGTACGCGCCGGCATGGCCGCCACGGCCCACCGGCTCTACACGCGGCTCGGCTTCGTCCGGGTGCCGGAGAAGGACCGGTCACCGCTGCCCGGCGTGGAGCTGCTCGGCCTGCGGCTGGATCTCACCGGCCGCCCCTGAGGGCGGCCGGCCCAGCCGGCGCCCGTGGTGGCGGTCGGTCCGCGCTCAGTCGCCGGTGCCGATCTTCGCCAGCAGCTCGTCGGCCACCTCGAGGGCGATCTTCTTGCGCTCGTCGTCGGTGATGTGCGGCGCGCGGACCGCGAACCAGCTGCTGTGCACGGCGAACAGGGTGAGCGCGGCGCGCAGTTGGGCGGCCGGCGAGTCGTCGCCCCGGCACAGCTCGTTGGCGAGGCGCATCATCCGCTCCCGCATCTGCTTCCCGGCGGCGAGGCTCTTCAGCACGGTCTGGTTCTGCTCGAAGAAGCGCATCACCGCGGGCAGTTCGCCGGCGAACATCGCGTCCGCGTACCGGCTGATCAGCGCCCGGCGGGTGGCCAGGGTGGCGGGCTGGGCGTGGGCCCATTCGATCAGCTCGTCCATCCGGCGCAGCCGGTCGTCGACGAAGCTGCTGACGATCTCGTCCTTGCTCTTGAAGTGGTAGTAGAGGGCGGCCTTGGTCACCTCCAGCCGCTCGGCGATCTCCCGGAGCGAGGTCTTCTCGTAGCCCTGCTCGGTGAAGAGTTCCAGCGCGACGGCCTGGATGCGCTCCCGCGTGCCGCCTGTGCTCTCCCTCACCGTTACCACCTATCCCACTTGACGATTTTCCGACTACCAACTTACCGTGCGGCTAGTAAGGTAACTAGCCGGGCGGCAAGTAAGTCGGTCACAATCTTCGGGGGAGTTCACCCATGAGTCAACCAGCCCAGGCGACGGCGAGACCCAACGTCCGGGTCGTCCTGTTCGGCCTGATGATCGCGATGATGCTCGCGATGCTCGACAACATGATCGTCAGCACCGCGCTGCCGCGGATCGTCTTCGAGTTCGGCGGGGCCGGCCACTTCACCTGGGTGGTCACCGCGTACGTGCTGGGCACCACGGTCTCCACCCCGATCTGGGGCAAGCTCGGTGACCTCTACGGTCGCAAGGCCGTCTTCCTGACCTCGGTGGTCGTCTTCCTGGTCGGCTCCGCGCTCTGCGGCATGGCCGGCTCCAGCTTCCTCGGCGGCGCCAACGACGGCATGATCGAGCTGATCGCGTTCCGGGCCGTCCAGGGCCTCGGCGCCGGTGGCCTGATGGTGGGCGTGATGGCGATCATCGGTGACCTGGTGCCGCCGCGCGAGCGGGGCCGCTACCAGGGCATGATCGCCGGGATCATGGCCATCGCGATGGTGGCCGGCCCGCTGGTCGGCGGCTTCATCACCGACCACCTCTCCTGGCGTTGGGCGTTCTACGTCAACCTGCCGCTCGGCGGTCTCGCCCTGCTCGTGCTGGCCACCACCATGCACCTGCCGAAGTACCGCACCGAGCACAAGATCGACTGGCTGGGCGCCGCGCTGCTCTCCGTGGGCATCACGGCGATCGTGCTGGTCACCACCTGGGGCGGCAACGAGTACGACTGGACCTCCCCGCAGATCCTCGGCCTGGCCGTTCTCGCCGGGGCCGCGCTGGTGACCTTCGGCTTCGTCGAGTGGCGGGCCGCCGAGCCGATCCTTCCGCTCGGCCTGTTCGCCAACCGGAACTTCACCCTCATCTCGGTGCTCGGTTTCCTGCTCGGCTTCGCGATGTTCGGCGCGATGAACTTCCTGCCGCTCTACCAGCAGACCGTGCAGGGCGCCTCGGCCACCAACAGCGGCCTGCTGCTGCTTCCGCTGATGTTCGGCATGCTCGTGGTCTCGCTGGTGGTCGGTCGCACCATCACCAAGACCGGCCGCTACCGGGCCTTCCCGATCATCGGTGGCGTGGTGATGACCGCCGGTATGGGCCTGCTCACCCGGCTCGACCTGCACACCAGCAAGACCGAGTCCTCGCTCTACATGATCGTGCTCGGCGTCGGCATGGGCTTCCTCATGCAGACCTCGATGCTCATCGCGCAGAACAGCGTGGAGCAGAAGGATCTCGGCGCGGCCAGCGGCGCGGCCACCTTCTTCCGCTCGATCGGCGGCTCGTTCGGCGTCTCGCTCTTCGGCGCGATCTTCGCCAACCGGCTCGCCGGCTCGGCCGCCGGCGCCGCGTTCGACGGTAAGGGCGGTGGCGAGGGTGGCGCCATGGACCTGGAGAAGCTCAAGGAGCTTGCCTCGCCGGTGCGCGAGGTCGTCCTCGGCGCCCTGGCCGACGCCATCTCGCACGTGTTCTTCTGGGCGGTGCTCTGCACCGTCGCGGTGCCGGTGCTCGCCTGGTTCATCAAGGAGGTCCCGCTCCGCTCGACGAACGACACCCCGCCCGCCGGTACCACCCCGGACGACCAGGCCGAGGCCGCCCTCGGCAAGGCGCCCGTGGCCTGACGCACGCTCCGCGGCCACGCCGACCTCGCGAGAGGTACGGCGTGGCCGCGCCGCGTTCCGGGCCCACCCGTCCGCCGCGCTCGCAGCTTTCGGCACCAGTGCGGCCGCTGGCTGCGCACTGGCACCAGTGCGGCCGCTGGCTGCGCACTTTCCCACCAGGATCTTCGGGCGCGGGGTTGCGGGCGCTCGTCAGGGGCGGTGGAAGAGGGCGGCCAGGCGGCGCCGGAACCGGCGCCAGGGTGTCACCGGGGCATCGGCCGGAGAGCCGCTGATCAGTTCGCGGGCGAGGTCCCGGGTGGGCGGGTCGACGTCCGGGGCGGCCAGCGCCAGGTGCGCCAGCGACACCGCGATCGGCACCCGGCGCTCCCGGCCCACGGCCGCCACGTCGGCGAGCCGTTCAGCCATCACCCCGGCCACGTCGGAGCGTACGGCCGGGTCGACCCAGGCGGCGGTGACCAGGGCGAACAGCGCGGCCTCGGTGATCCAGTCCTCCACGTCCCAGACCAGTTCGAGCAGCACCCGGCGACGGGTGGACCCGGCCCACGGTTCGTCGGTGCGGTGGTGCAGCAGGCCGAGGCAGGCCCACACCTGCACGCAGCGCACCCAGAGCGACGGGTCCTGACCGGCGAGCACCCGGCCCAGCGCGGTGGCCGGGGCCTCGGGCGGATGCACCAGCAGGCCGAGCAGGTCGGTCAGCTCCAGGGTGGCCAGCCCGACCGCGGCGTCGTACGCGGCCGGCGGGTGCGGCCAGGCCGGGTGGGCGAGCTGCCGGATCCGCTCCGCCGCCTCGGCCGAGGGCGCCGGCAGGGTGGGCGTGGCCGTGGTGCCCTCGTAGCGCCAGAGCGGGCGGGTGGTGGCTCGCCGGGGCTCCCGCGGGTCCGGGCCGGCGAGCGCGGCCACCTCGACGTCCAGCCCGGGCACGGCCGCCGCGGTCCGCATCGCGCTGGGCGGTTCGAGCGCGTCGAGGCGTACGACGACCCGGGCGGCGCCCTCGGCGGCGGCCCGGCGCAGCGCGTCCGGCACCGGCCCGCCGGCCGGGGTCACCTGCCCGAGCCACGGGCGGCCGCGGCAGCACTCGGCCAGGTCGCCGTGCTCGTGGCTGTCGTCGGGGTGGTCCCGGACGAAGTCGGCCAGGGCCACCAGGTGCGCCACGTCCCCGTCGCGCTGGAAGCGCAGCCGGTGCGCGGTGTGCACCGCACAGTCGAAGGTGGGGTCCTTGGCGAGGGCCCGGTCGATCCAGTCCAGCGCCTCGTCGAGCCGGCCGTGGTCGGCTAGGGTGCCGGCGATGTCGGCGTAGACCGCGAGGTCGTCGGGGTCGTGCGCGACCGCCCGCCCGAGCGCGGCGAGCGCCTCCCGGATCCGGCCGGCGCTGCGGTACGCGTACCCGAGCCAGACCTCGCCGAGTTTGCTGGGCTCGGCGCGTACCCCTCGGGCGGCCCAGGTGACGGCGAGGGCGGCCTCGCCGAGGCGCCGGGCCAGCGCGGACGCCGCGCCCAGCAGCAGCGGGTGGCCGGGGTGCACGGTGACCGCGTTGCGGGCCAGCGTGAGGTAGGGCCGCAGCGGTTCACGCAGCCGGCGCGGGACCGGGTCGGGCACCGCCGCGCAGAGCTGCATGAGGATCCGGGCGGTGCGCTCGGGATCGAGCCGTTCGGGCAGGTCGGGGGCGGTCACCCAGGGCACGCCGGCCCAGTCGGCCTCGGGCGCGTGGCCGGTGGCCGCGGCCAGCAGGTCGAGCCCCTCGGCGGGGCGTCCCGCGGCGGCGAGCAGGTGGGCGCGGGCCACCACCGCACCGACGAAGGCGCGGTGGCCGAGTGGGAAGAGCTCCAGGTCGTTGCCGCTGACCGCGGCCAGCCGGGCGAGCGTCTCGTGCGCCTCGGGCAGCGTGGGAGCCTGGACGAGGGCGGCGGCGACGTGCCCGGCGGCGTGCGGCAGATCCCCCTCGGCCAGCGCCAGCCGGGCCAGCGCCAGCTCCTCCGCCGCAGAGAGCGCGGGGTCGTCCTCGGGCACGTCGTCCTCTCGATGGTGCTTCGCCGGGCAAGCCTAGGGGATCATGCAGCCGAATGGTGATCCACTGCGCACTACTGCTCGTTCCGTTGCTTGATGCGGCTGAACGATGCAAGACTGAGCACCGATCGCGCGGCGATCGCGCAGGAGGGGGTCTTTCGTGACACGTCCAGGGGCCGGCATGGCGGCCGACATCGCCGAGCAGCCGGCCGGCTACGACCGCCTGCTCTCCACCGAGCACGCCGCGGCGATCGCCCGGGTCGCGGCGGTGATCGCCGAGCGCCACCCCCGCCACGTGGTGTTCACCGCCCGGGGCACCTCCGACCACGCCGCGCTCTACGCCGCGTACCTGACCGAGATCCGGCTCGGCCTGCCGGCCGGCCTCGCCTCGCCGAGCGCGATCACCGTCTTCGGCGCCCGGCCCGACCTCTCCGACGCCCTCGTGGTCGGGGTGAGCCAGAGCGGCGGCTCGCCCGACCTGGCCGAGGTGCTGCGGGTGGCCCGCGCCTCCGGCGCGCTCACCCTCGCCGTCACCAACAACCCCGACTCGCCGCTGGTCCGCACGGCCGAGCTGAGCGTGGACATCGCCGCCGGGCACGAGCGGGCGGTCGCGGCGACCAAGACGTACACCGCCGAGCTGTTCGCGCTGCTGATGCTGGTGGAGGGGGTACGCGCCGGCGACGGGGTGCTGCCCGCCGAGGAGCGCGCCGCCCTCGCCCGCCTGCCCGAGCTGGCCGAACGCACCCTGTCCGACGCCACCCCGGCGCAGCTCGCCCCGCGCTACCGGTTCGCCGCCCAGCTCGTCACCACCGGCCGGGGGTACGCGTACCCGACGGCCCGGGAGGCGGCGCTGAAGCTGATGGAGACGTCGTACCTGCCGGCGCTCGCCTTCTCCGGTGCCGACCTGCTGCACGGCCCCCTCGCCATGACCGACCCCGACGTGCCGGTGCTCGCCGTGGTGGGCTCCGGCCCCGGCGGGGAGTCGATGCGCGAGGTGCTGCCCCGGCTCGGGGAGCGGCGCGCCGACGTGGTGGTGGTCGGCTCCGCCGACGTCGAGGCGACCGCCCGGATGGCCGTCCCCGAGGTCGACGAGCGGTACGCCCCGCTGCTGGACATCCTCCCGCTCCAGCGGCTCGCGCTCGCCCTGGCGCTGGCCCGGGGCGAGGACCCGGACGCCCCGCGCGGGTTGAAGAAGGTCACGACGACGATGTGACCTCCGGCGTGGCACTCTGTTCAGCGTGTCCACGCTGCGCGACCTCGCCGAGGAGCACACCCAGCTCCGGCCGGCCGACATCGACCACCTGCACCGGATCGCCGGCGACTGGCAGCTCCTCTCCGACCTGTCCTTCGCCGACCTGCTGCTCTGGGTGCCGGTGGACGGCGAGGGCACGTTCCTCTGCGTGGCCCAGGTGCGCCCGACGACCGCGCCGACCGCGTACCTTGACGACCAGGTCGGCCGGATCGTCGGCGGGCCGGAGGTGGCGCACCTGGAGGTCGCCCACCGGCAGGGCCGGATCTGGCGGGAGGGCGACCCGGTCTGGTACGGCGACGTGCCCGCCCGCCACGAGGCGATCCCGGTGCGGCTGCGTACCGCCGACGGGGAGGCCGCCGAGGTCATCGCGGTGGTCGGCCGGGACACCAACCTGTCCACCGCCCGGACGCCCAGCCAGCTCGAGCTGAACTACCTGACCACCGCCGACGACCTGGCCCAGATGGTCGCCGACGGCACCTTCCCGCCGCCCCGGCACCCGGGCGAGACCACCTCGGCGCCCCGGGTCGGCGACGGCCTGGTGCGGCTCGACGCCAACGGCACGATCACCTACGCCAGCCCGAACGCGCAGTCCGCGTACCGACGCTTGGGCTACGCGTCCCATCTCGTGGGGGAGGACCTGGCCAAGCTGCACCGCCGGCTGGCCGGCGACCCCCTCGAAGGTACCGACGCGGCGAACGCGGTGCTGGCCGCGCTGCGTGGCGACGCGCCGCCCCGGCGGGAGATCGACGCCCGGGGCGCCACCATGCTCACCCGGGCGCTGCCGCTGATGCCGGCCGGCGTGCCGATCGGCGCGCTGGTGCTGGTCCGCGACATCACCGAGGTACGCCGCCGCGACCGGGCCCTGATCACCAAGGACGCCACCATCCGGGAGATCCACCACCGGGTGAAGAACAACCTCCAGACGGTCGCCGCGCTGCTCCGCCTCCAGGCCCGCCGGGTCAGCATGCCGGAGGCCCGGGTCGCCCTGGAGGAGTCGGTACGCCGGGTCGCCTCGATCGCCCTGGTGCACGAGACGCTCTCCATGTCCAGTGACGAGGCGGTCGAGTTCGACGGCATCGTCGACCGGGTGGCCAGCGCGGCCACCGAGGTCGCGGCCACCGAGGTGACGGTCGGCATGCGCCGGCAGGGCAGCTTCGGCGTACTGCCCGCCGAGATCGCCACCTCGCTGGTGATGATCCTCAACGAGTTGCTGCTCAACGCCGTCGAGCACGGCTTCCCGCCCGCGGGCGAGGAAAGCATCCCGGGCCCGGCCGGCCCGGCGCCGCCCGAGGTGGTGGTCTCGGCGCACCGGCTCCGCAAGCAGTTGCACGTCTCGGTGGCGGACAACGGGCGCGGCCTGCCCGAGCAGTTCGACGCCGAGCGTGGCGGCAACCTCGGCCTCCAGATCGTCCGGGCCCTGGTCACCGGCGAGCTGCGCGGCACCATC
This sequence comes from Micromonospora sp. NPDC007271, assembly GCF_040634005.1. Lineage (NCBI taxonomy): Bacteria > Bacillati > Actinomycetota > Actinomycetes > Micromonosporales > Micromonosporaceae > Micromonospora > Micromonospora sp. NPDC007271. The sequence continues at coordinate 65,432 of NZ_JBEYER010000003.1, read as the reverse complement.
GAGTTGCGCAACGGCGCCGCGGGCGGCACCGAGGCCCTGCTGGTCGTCCCCCTCGCCCGCACCCCCACCGACCGCCTCACGCCCTGACCCGCGCGCCACGCTGGGCGCGCCCCGCGTCGGGGTCAACGGGCGAGGAGGGCGACGGTGATGCCGGGGCGGGGCCAGACCTGCGCGACGGTGAAGTCGTCCCGGAGGGCCGTGCCCTTGGCACCGGGCACCGCGGCCACCGGATCGGCCCGGCGGCCGGACACCACCAGCCAGAGTCGGTCCACGCCGGCCAGGCACCCCGCGGGCCGGGCGCACTCGCTGGCCCAGAGGTCCGCGCGCTGCCGCTGGTCGCGGGTCACCAGCACGTCGCGGGGCTGCCGCGACCCCAGGTGGTACGCCATGCCCAGGTCGAGGAAGAGCCAGCTGTCCCGGGGCGAGTACGCGATCCCGTCGCCCGGCTGCTGGTGCTCGGCGATGATCCGGGCCGCGCCCCGGTAGTCGACGGGGGCGGTGCGCGGCCACTCGTGGGTGCGGCGCAGCGCCGCCTGGTCGGGCAGGCCGAGCACCCCGGCCAGGGCCACCACGGCGACCGCCGGCGCCAGGCGTACGCCGGCCAGCGCCGCCCCGGCCAGCAGGCAGGCGAACGGCACGGTGAAGACCAGGTACCGGGTCACCCAGAGTGGCACGACCGCACCGGCGGCGAAGAGCAGCAGCGCCGGCAGCAGGACGGCGGCGCCCGGCAGCAGTGCCCGCCGGCCGAGCCGCCCAGCCCCGAGCGCGGCGAGGCCGACCAGCAGCCCGCCCACCACCCCGCTCTGCGCCACCCCGCCGGGGAGCGCCGCCAGGTTGGCCGGGCGGGCGAGGTGCACCCAGTCGAGCTGCCGGGACTGCTGCGACCTGGCGAGCAGCACGAGCGGCGTGACCAGCAGGGCGGCCGGCAGCAACGCGACCACCCACCGCCACAGCGTGCGGCGGCGCTCGGCCGGCTGGTCGCCGGGCCGTTGCTCGGCGGCCGGCGCGTCGAGACCGGCTGCCGCCGTGCCTCGCCATCCGACGAGCAGCACTGCCACGGCGTGGGCGGCGAGCAGGGTGAGTGCGATCAGGTGAACCAGGCCCAGGGCGGGGACCGCGGCGGCGTACCCGGCCCAGCGGGGCCAGGACGGCTGCCGCAGCGCCCCGACCAGGAGCACGGTGGCGAGCACCGCGAGGAGCGTGGCCAGAGCGTACGGGCGGGCCTCCTGGCCGTACCGGGAGATGCCGGGGAGAACCGCGAAGAGCAGGCCGGCGAGCAGCCCCGCCCGGGCGTCGATCAGCCGCTCGCCGAGGTGGGCGGTGAGCCCGGCGGTCGCCGCCATGGCCAGCGCCGACGGCAGCCGCAGCGCGGTCGTCGAGTCACCGAAGACGGCGACCCACACATGCATGAGCAGGTAGTAGGGCCCGGTCGCGGCGTCGATGGTGCCGGCCAGTCGGACCAGGTCGCCGGTCGGGCGGCGGGCTGCGCTCCAGGTCGCCAGTTCGTCCCGCCAGGGCTGCGCGTGACCGATCCCGGCGAGGGTGATCACCAGCGTGAGCAGCGCTGGCCAGAGCCACACCCGGCGCCCCCGCCGCTGTGAGCCGGCCGGCCCGCCGGCCGTCGGGGCGCCGTCCCCGATCGGCGGCGAACCAGAAGAGACGGTCACGTCTCGCAGCGTCACACGAGCACGGGGCCCGCCGTGCCCGTCCGCCGATTGCGGTCGCTGCCTGACCGGCCGCCCGGCACCTTTGCCGGGCGGCCGAGCGCGCCGCCCGTGATGTGGGATCACACCTCGCGCCGTTGGCCAGCACCCGATCGGTGTGGGAGCATGTGGCCCATGACCGCCGCTGTCGTCCGCCGCTTCGTGGCCCGCCGCCACGTCGATTACGGCCGCGTGCGCAGCGCGATCTGTCCGGCCAACTGACGACGCCCGACCCACCTTGTCTCGGGCGCGCCCACGCGCCGGCCGTCACCGACATCGCCGTCCACGGCCCTCCAGCAGGGCCGGCCGTCGCGTCCGCGTTCCCAGGCACCGCAGACAGACGGAGGACGCCGCGATGGCGGTCAGCAGCACCCCCACCCGCTCCGACAACCCGCCCGCCGTACGGGCACCCCGCCGTCCCCGGGGCGAGGGGCAGTGGGCCCTCGGGCACCGCGAGCCGCTCAACGCCAACGAGCGGATCAAGAAGGACGACGACCCGCTGAACGTCCGCGCCCGGATCGAGAACATCTACGCCCACCATGGCTTCGCCTCGATCGACCCGCAGGACCTGCGCGGCCGATTCCGCTGGTGGGGCCTCTACACCCAGCGGAAGGTGGGCATCGACGGCGGGCGGACGGCCGTGCTGGAGCCGCACGAGCTGGAGGACGAGTTCTTCATGCTCCGGGTCCGGGTCGACGGCGGCGAGCTGAACCTGGCCCAGCTCCGGGTCGTCGCCGACATCTCCCGCGAGTTCGCCCGGGACACCGCCGACATCACCGACCGGCAGAACATCCAGTTCCACTGGATCCGGGTCGAGGACGTGCCGGAGATCTGGCGCCGGCTGGAGGAGGTGGGCCTGCAGACCACCGAGGCGTGCGGCGACTGCCCTCGCGTCGTGCTGGGCAGCCCGGTCGCCGGCGTGGCCCGGGAGGAACTGGTCGACCCGACGCCGGCGATCGACGAGATCGTCCGCCGGTACGTCGGCGACAAGCGCTTCTCCAACCTGCCCCGCAAGTTCAAGACCTCGATCTCGTGGCTGGTCGACACCCCGTACGAGGCGAACGACATCGCCTTCCTCGGCGTGACGCACCCGGAGCACGGTCCCGGCTTCGACCTCTGGGTCGGTGGCGGCCTGTCCACCAACCCGATGCTGGCCAGGCGCCTCGGCGTCTGGGTGCCGCTGGCCGAGGTGCCGGACGTCTGGGCCGGCGTGGTCGGCATCTTCCGCGACTACGGCTACCGCCGGCTGCGCAACCGGGCCCGGCTGAAGTTCCTGGTCGCCGACTGGGGCGTGGAGCGCTTCCGCGAGGTGCTGGAGAAGGAGTACCTGGGCCGGACGCTGCTCGACGGTCCCGCCCCGGAGCTGCCGGCGAAGCCGATCGACCACATCGGCGTGCACCCGCAGCGCGACGGCCGCAACTACGTCGGGGCGGCCCCGGTGGTGGGTCGGGTCTCCGGCCCGCAGCTCGCCCGGCTCGCCGACGTGGTCGAGGCGCACGGCAGCGACCGGGTGCGGCTCACCCCGTACCAGAAGCTGCTGGTGCTGGACGTGGCGCCGGAGCGGACCGACTCGCTGGTGGCGGAGCTGCGCCGGATCGGCCTGGAGGCCCGGCCGTCGGCCTGGCGGCGCGGCACGATGGCCTGCACCGGCATCGAGTTCTGCAAGCTGGCCATCGTCGAGACCAAGGCGCGCGGCGCGGAGCTGGTGGCCCGGCTGGAGGAGCGGCTGCGCGACTTCGACGCCGACATCTCCATCCACCTCAACGGCTGCCCGAACGCCTGCGCCCGCACCCAGGTCGCGGACATCGGGCTCAAGGGGCAGCTGGTGGTCGGCCCGGACGGCCGGCAGGTGGAGGGCTTCCAGGTGCACCTCGGCGGCGGCCTCGGCATGGCGCAGGGGCGGACCGCCGGCTTCGGCCGCAAGCTGCGCGGCCTGAAGACCACCGCCGAGGAGCTGCCCGAGTACGTGGAACGGCTGGCCCGCCGCTACCTGGCCAGCCGGAGCGAGGGCGAGGCCTTCGCCAACTGGGTGATCAGGGTCGAAGAGGAGGAACTCCGATGAGCGAGCGTAGCGAGGTGGCGCGATGAGCGATGCCCGTTCCGTGCCTCTCTACTGCCCGTACTGCGGGGAGGAGGACCTGCGGCCGAGCGAGGCCGGGCACGGCGCCTGGGAGTGCCACGCCTGCGCGCGGGTCTTCACCGTGCGGTTCACCGGTCTGCGCTCCCCGGCGGTGGCCCGGTGAGCGCGAGGAGTGCAGCGGAGCGGAGCCCCGCAGTCGCGAACCAACGGCCGGCACCGGTGAGCGGCCTGGTCTCCGCCGCGGGCCTGGGCCTGGTCGGAGTCGGCGGCCCGGCCCCCGCCGATCCGGGGCGGCGCGACCCGGAGGAGCTGCGCGCGCTGGCCGAGGAGGCCGGCCGGGAGCTGGCGGACGCCCCGGCGCTGGAGATCGCCCGCTGGGCCGCGGAGACGTTCGGCGACCGCTTCTGCGTGACCAGCTCGATGGCCGACGGGGTGCTGGCCCACCTGGTCTCCCGGGTCGCGCCCGGCGTGGACGTGGTCTTCCTCGACACCGGGCTGCACTTCCCCGAGACGCTGCGGGTCCGCGACGAGGTGGCCCGGCGGCTGCCGGTGAACGTGCGGTCGATCCGGCCCCGGATGACCGTCGGGCAGCAGGACGGCCAGTACGGCCCCCGCCTGTTCAGCCGGTCCCCGGACGACTGCTGCCAGCTGCGCAAGGTCGAGCCGCTGGAGCGGGCGCTGACCGGGTACGACGCCTGGGCGGCCGGGCTGCGCCGGGACGAGTCGCCGACCCGGGCCAACACCCCGGTGGTGGCCTTCGACACCCGACGCGGCAAGGTCAAGGTGAACCCGATCGCCGCCTGGACCGAGCGCGACGTGGACGCCTACGTCGCCCGCTACGACATCCCGGTCAACGAGCTGTTCGGCCGGGGCTACGGCTCGATCGGCTGCTGGCCCTGCACGCGCCGGACGAAGGCGGGGGAGGACCCCCGGGCGGGCCGGTGGGCCATGTTCGAGAAGACCGAGTGCGGCCTGCACAGCTGAGCCCCGACCCGCCGATGGTGCTGGTCGCACACGGCAGTCGGGACCCGCGGGCGGCCGAGGCGACTCGCGCGTTGGCCCGGGCCGTGGCGACCGCTCGTCCTGGCGCCACCGTGCGGCCGAGCTGGCTGGACCACAGCGAGCCCGGGCCGGCCGCCGTCCTGCGCGACCTGGCCGCCGCCGGTCATCCCCGGGCGGTGCTGGTGCCGCTGCTGCTGACCGCCGCGTACCACCGGAAGGTCGACATCCCGGCGGCCGTCGCCGCGGCCCGGGAGGGCGGGTCGCCGATCGACGTACGGGTCGCCGACGTGCTCGGGCCGGCCGCCGGGCCGGTGGACGGCGCGCTGCTCGCCGGGTTGCGCCGCCGGCTGGCCGAGGCGGCGCCGGGCGGGTACGACGCCCTGGTGCTGGCCGCGGCCGGCACCCGCGATCCCCGGGCGCGCGGCTCGGTGGGCCGGGTCGCCGCGGCGCTCGGCGCCGAGCTGGGTGTCCCCTGCCACGTGTCGTACGCCTCGGCGGCGCCCCCGTCGGCCGGGGTCGCGGTGGCGAAGCTGCGGGCGGCCGGGGCCCGCCGGGTCGGGGTGGCCGCCTATTTCCTGGCGCCCGGCCTGTTCCACGACGCCGTGCGCGTCGCCGCCCGGGATGCCGGCGCGGTGGCCGTCGCCGCGCCGCTGGCCGACGCCCCCGACCTCGCCGACCTGATCCTCCGCCGCGCCGCCGCCCAGCTGACGCCGCCCAACCCGCCTGACGCCGCCCAACCTGCCTGACGCCGGCCAACCCGCCTGACGCCGCCCGGCCCGGCTGATCATGAGGTTGGCGGCGCTCGGCGCGGGCCACGGCGCCGTCAATCTCATGATCGTCGGGGGCAGGGCCGGCCGGGGGCTGGACAGCAAGACGCCCCGGCGGGGAACCCGGCCGGGGCGTGCTGTGCGGTGCGATCAGGCGGAGTGAGCGCGCAGCACCCGGAGCCCGCCGCGGCGCTTGACCGCGCGGCGCTCCTCCTCGCTCATCCCGCCCCAGACGCCGGCGTCCTGACCGGACTCCAGCGCCCACTGCAGGCACTGGTCCGTCACCGGGCAGCGCCGGCAGACGGCCTTGGCCTGCTCCACCTGCAGGAGGGCCGGACCGGACGTCCCGATCGGGAAGAACAGCTCCGGGTCCTCGTCGCGGCAGACGGCATCGTGGCGCCAGTCCATGGCGGCAACACTCCTCATTCTTAAGTGGGGGCCAGATAACGCTTCGTTGCTTTTCCTATATGCGTCCGCATTGCCGATTGGTGACGGTCAGCATCCATCAATTCGGCGCTGCGTGAGCAGGCTGTTCGGGCCGGGGACCTGCCGGAACCGCTCAACCTGCCGAGCATATCCAGGCAATGTCCCGGTAACACGAGTTCGCTTGTGAATACTTTCACGAACTGTCGGGATGTCAAGGGTGCCGCTCGGAAAAACTCCGAACAGTGAGCGGGCTCACCACCCTTTTGTCCGGGTTTCCGAGCGCTCTGGTTACCCGGTGTGCCACAGCCGAGGATCAATGTAGTACAGTCTGCGTGACATTGCTGACATTTCGGCACCTTCCCGTCGGCGTGGCTTCGATGGCTCCAGCGCGGCGCGTCTGACGCCGCGCCACCAGCCGGAGCCGTCGCCCACCGCGGGGGGAGCGGTGGGTTGCCCGGTCAACCGACGCGAGTACCCAGGATCTAGCAGATTACTCTCAGTGCGGCGGGAATGGATGTGAATCTGACTTTCTCCCGCTCGCCCAGGTAGTCCCCGTCCAGCTGGAAGGCCAGCGGACGGGCCGAGAGCAGGGTGAACTCGGGCACGTCGTGCAACCGGAGCACCTGCCGGCCGTGCGGGTCGGGCGTCCGGGAGAAGAACTGCGTCACCGTACGTGCCGTGCTGCCCACCCGGAGTTGGCGCATGGCGAGCACGTCCAGCCCGAGGTCGAACGACGCCTCCGGGTTCGGGTTGATCTCCCGCTCGCCCAGGTAGGTCCAGGGCGCGGTGTTCTGGATGATGACGGTGGCCAACTCGGCCTCCGCGGCCTCGCCCGGACGCTCCAGAATGATCGAGGGATGCCGGCGGTCCGAAGCCAGGAAGAACTGCCTCACCGTCGACCGCAGGTAGAGCGCCGGCGTGGAGACCCGGCCCCGCCGGCGGGCCTGCTCGACCCGGTGGATCACCGCCGCGTCGATTCCGAAGCCCGCGCAGAAGGTGAAGTAGCGGTCGTCCGCCCGGCCCAGGCCGATGGTGCGGGACCGGCCCAGGCGCAGCCCCTCAAGGATCATGCTGGTCCCGTCGGGCCACTCCCGCGGCAGGCCGAGCGCGCGGGCGAAGACGTTGGTGGAGCCGCCCGGGACGGTGGCCAGCGCCGGCAACCGCTCCGCCGGGGTCTCCCCGGTGCGGAAGGTCGGCGGCTCGGCGGTCATCAGGCCGTTCACCACCTCGTTGACCGTGCCGTCGCCGCCGAGCGTGACCACCAGGTCGACGCCCTCCTCCGCGGCCTCCCGGGCCAGGTCCGTGGCGTGGCCCCGCCGGCGGGTGTACCGCACCGACAGGTCGACTTCGCTGCGCAGCGCCCGGACCAGGACGTCCCGGCTGCGCTCGCTTGTGGTGGTGGCCTTCGGGTTGACCACCAGGACGGCCCGCATGCGCGGCACTGTACCGCGCCTACCCACGGGTATCGTGTCGCCCGTGACGATTGACTCCGACCCGGTCCCCGCCCCGCTGCGCTGGGCGGTCCGGCTGCTGCACGCCGAGGCGGTGGCGCTCGGGGTGGTAGCGGCGTGGCTGATCTGGTCCGACCTGACCGCGCGCAGCACCGACCTGACCTCGGCCCTGCTGGTGACCGCGTTCGCGGTGGCCGGGGCGGCGGCGCTCTGGGCCCTCGGCGGTGCGCTGGTCCGCCGGAAGTCCGGTGCCCGGGCACCGGCCATCGTGCTCGAACTCATGCTGCTGCCCGTCGGCTGGTACATGATCCAGGGCGGGCTGGGCTGGCTGGGGCTGCCGCTCATGGCGCTCGGCCTCGGGGTGACCGGGCTGCTGGTCAGCTCGCCGACCAACCGGGCCCTCGGCTTCCGGTGATCCGCCCGGCCTCCCGCAGCGCGCGGCCGCCGGGCCGGTGGCCGCGCCGCAGCGGGCCGGTAGCCGGAGGCGTCGGGGCGGGTCAGTAGCCGGAGGCGCGGCGGGTCAGCAGGGAGATGGTGGCCCGGCCGTCGGCGGCCCGGGCGGACGCCGAGGTGGTCAGCGCGGTGAGCACCTTCCAGGCGAAGGACGACTCGGAGGGGAGGGTGGCTCCCCGGACGGTCGGCACGGCCACCTCGACGGTGAGCGCGTCCTCGGTGACCGCGAACCGGCACTCCAGCTCGGCGTTGCGGGTGGCGATGGCGAGCAGCATCGCGCACGCCTCGTCCACCGCGATGCGCAGGTCCTCGATCTCGTCGAGGGCGAACTGGAGCCGGGCGGCCAGGCCGGCCGTGGCGGTGCGGAGCACGCCGAGATAACCGCCGTCGGCCGGCACGGTGAGGTGCACGACATCGTCGTCGGTGGTCGGCTGGCCGGTCAGTTGAGTCACGCCTCATCCCCCCGGTGCGGGACTCTACCCGCTCAGCCCGCCGGGTGCGTGGGCGCGGCGGCCGCCTGGGCGGCGAGGTCGTGCAGGGCCGGTCCGGTGAGTCGGTAGGGCACCCACTCGTCCATCGGGTTCGCCCCGATGGACGCGTAGAAGCGGGCCGCCGGGTTCCAGTTGATCATCCACCACTCCAGCCGCCGGTAGCCGCGCTCGACGCAGATCTCGGCCAGGGTGGCGAGCAGCCGGCGGCCGACCCCGGTGCCCCGGGCGGCTGGACGGACGTACAGATCCTCCAGGTAGATGCCGTGCACGCCCTCCCAGGTGGAGAAGTTGAGGAACCAGAGGGCGAAGCCCACCGGCTGCTCCGCCGCGTCCACCGCGACGTGGCCGAAGAGGGCCGGCTCGGGGCTCCGACCACTCCAGCTCGGCGCGTCCGCGCCGCGACCCGGAGCAGTCGGGAACAGCGCGGTGGCGAGCTGTTCCTCGGTGAGGTGGCACTGCTCGGGGGCCCGCTCGTAGTCGGCGAGTTCGTGCACCATCGCGACGACGGCCGGCACGTCCTCGGGACGTGCCGGCCGGATCGCCGGTGCCGGTTCGGGCAGCGTCACGCCTGCTTGGTCTCCCAGAAGATCTTCGAGATCTCGTCGATCTTGGAGAGCAGCTCGTCGGCCTTCGCCGGGTCGGTCGCGCCCTTGGCGCCGGCGGCGCCGGCCATCTTGGTCGCCTCGTTGAAGAGCTGGTGCAGGTGGGGGTACTTCTCGAAGTGAGCCGGCTTGAAGTAGTCGGTCCAGAGCACCCAGAGGTGGTGCTTGACCAGCTCGGCGCGCTGCTCCTTGATGAGGATGGCGCGCGTGCGGAACTCCGGGTCGGTGTTGGACTGGTACTTCTCGCAGATCATTTTGACCGACTCCGCCTCGATGCGGGCCTGGGCCGGGTCGTAAACGCCGCACGGCAGGTCGCAGTGGGCGCTGGCGGTCACACGGGGCGTGAGGATGCGGGGAAGGCGCATCAGGGTCCTCCATGGGATGTTTGCGATGATCCAAGCCGACCTTACTCCTGGAGATGCTCCCCGACGGGCGGGAGGTGAAACCCGGTGGGTGCCACGAACGGCTCCGCCCCGCCCGTGCTGCGCGGGCCGCTGGCGGCCGTGCTGGTCACCGGCCCCTCCATGGCCCCGACCCTGCGGCACGGGGACGCGGTGCTCGTGCGTACCGGCGGCCGGCCGGTCCGCCCGGGCGACGTGGTGGTCGCCGTCTTCCGTAGCCGCCCCGACCTGCTCGTCGTCAAGCGCGCGGTCCGTCCGCAGGCCGGGGGCTGGTGGGTACGCGGCGACAACGCCCTGGTCACCGACGACTCCCGGGCGTACGGGGTGGCGGACGTCCGGGGCCGGGTGGTGGCCCGCTACTGGCCGCGTCCCGGGTTGGTCAAAGGTCGGCGACAGTGGATATGACCCCGCTCACACCTGAGTGACGGGCGCGCCACTATGCTCGGAAAGTGCCCGGGTGACCCCCCGCACCGCCGCCCCGCTGGCCGCTGACCGCGCGCGCCGAGCCGGACCGGTCCGTCTGCTCGACAGATCCTGGAGTCACCATGTCTACGTCCACCCCGGATCCTGCTGATCCCGTCTTCCGGCTGCACGCCGGCGGCAAGATGGCGGTCGCCTCGACCGTTCCGCTGACCAGCCGGGAGGACCTCTCCCTCGCGTACACCCCGGGCGTGGCCCGGGTGTGCGAGGCGATCGCCGCCAACCCCGACCTCGTCAACGACTACACCTGGGTGTCGCACACCGTCGCCGTGGTCACCGACGGCTCCGCCGTACTCGGTCTGGGCAACATCGGTCCCCGCGCCGCGCTGCCCGTGATGGAGGGCAAGGCGGTGCTGTTCAAGCAGTTCGCGGGCGTGGACGCGGTCCCGGTCTGCCTGGACACCCAGGACGTGGACGAGATCGTCGCGGCGGTCCGCGCGCTCGCCCCCTCGTTCGGCGGGATCAACCTGGAGGACATCAGCGCCCCGCGCTGCTTCGAGGTGGAACGCCGGCTGGACGAGGCGCTGCCGATCCCGGTCTTCCACGACGACCAGCACGGCACCGCCATCGTGGTGCTGGCCGCGCTGCGCAACGCGACGACCCTGCTGGACCGCAAGCTCGGTGACCTGCGGGTGGCGGTGAGCGGGGCCGGGGCGGCCGGCGTGGCGGTGACGAAGATGCTGATCGCCGGGGGCGTGAACCCGGACCAGGTCGTGGTCTGCGACTCGAAGGGCATCATCGGCCGGCACCGCGAGCTGACCGGGAGCAAGGCCGAACTCGCCGAGACCACCAACGCCGACGGTCGGCAGGGCGACGTCAGCGAGGCGCTGCGCGGCGCGGACGTGCTGGTCGGCGTCTCCGGCGGGCAGATCCCCGAGGCGGCGGTCGCCGGGATGGCCCCCGGCGGGATCGTCTTCGCGCTGGCCAACCCCACCCCCGAGGTGCACCCGGAGGTGGCCGCCCGGCACGTCGCGGTGGTCGCCACCGGGCGCAGTGACTACCCCAACCAGATCAACAACGTGCTCGCCTTCCCCGGCGTGTTCCGGGGCGCGCTGGACGCCCGGGCCACCCGGATCACCGACGGGATGAAGGTGGCCGCGGCCGACGCCATCGCGAACGTGGTCGCCGAGACGCTCACCGCGGAGGCCATCGTGCCCTCGCCACTCGACCCGCGGGTCGCCCCGGCGGTCGCCGAGGCGGTGGCCGAGGCCGCCCGCCGCGACGGCGTCGCCCGCCGCTGAGGCGTAGGAGGGGCCCCTCTTATCGCTCTTTGCACAGGAAGGGCCCCTTCTTAACGGCCGCTCAGCTTGTTACGGTGCCGATCATGCGTGCCGCATATGCCTCGGCCATCGACGCCGACAACCCGCTCGCCGCGCTCACCGTCGGCGACCGCCCCGAGCCGGCCCACCCCGATCCGGACTGGGTCACCGTGCAGGTGCGGGCCAGTTCGCTCAACCACCACGACCTCTGGTCACTGCGCGGGGTGGGACTCAGCGGCGACGAGCTCCCGATGATCCTCGGCTGCGACGCGGTCGGCACCGACCCGGACGGCAACGAGGTGGTCATCTACCCGGTGGTGCCCACCCCGGGCGATCCACGGGGGATCTCCATCCTCTCCGAGCACTTCCCCGGCACCTTCGCCGAGCGGGTGGCCGTACCCCGGATGAACCTGCTGCCGCTGCCGGACGGCCTGTCGGCGACCGACGCCGCCTGCCTGCCCACGGCCTGGCTCACCGCGTGGCGGATGCTCACCACCAAGGGCCGGGTGGACGAGGGTGAGTCGGTGCTGGTGCAGGGGGCCGGCGGGGGCGTGGCCACCGCGGCCGTCGCGCTGGGCGTCGCGCTCGGCAAGCGGGTGTACGCGACCAGCCGCGACGCGGCGAAGCGGGAGCGGATCGCCGAGCTGGGCGCGACCGCGCTGGAACCGGGCGCCCGGCTGCCCGAGCGGGTGGACGTCGTGATCGAGACGGTCGGCGCGGCCACCTTCGACCACTCGCTGAAGTCGGCGGCGCCGATGGCCCGGATCGTGGTCTCCGGCGCCACCGCCGGTCACGAGCCCAAGGTCAACCTGCGCCGGGTCTTCGCCATGCAGCTGGAGATCCTCGGCGCCTCGATGGGCACCCCGGGCGAGCTCACCGAGCTGCTCGCGTTCTGCGCCGAGCACGAGGTACACCCCGTGGTCGACTGCGTGGTGCCGTTCAGCCGGATCGAGGAGGGCTTCGCCCGCCTGGCCTCCGGCAAGGTCTTCGGCAAGGTCGTCATCGACCACACCGCCTAACCCCCTTACCCCCCTTACCCCCACCCCCCTCCCCCTCGCCTGCTCCCGTTGATCAAGAGGTTTGCGTCATCCGGGGCCCGGATTCTGACGTAAACCTCTTGATCAACAAGGTTGGGCAGGGGGCGGGGAGGGGGTCAGAGGTGGTTGTCGAGGGTGGCCAGGCCGCCGCGGGTGGCGTCGGCGGGGAGGCGTTGCCTCGCCGCCGCGTCCCCGTAGAGCGTCCAGCGCAGGAACTCGACCGTGGTGTCGGCGACCACCCGCAGCGTCCCGCCGTCGCTGAGCAGGGCTCGGCCGTGGTCGCCCTTGGGCAGGCTCAGCATCGCCTTCGGCCACGGCACCGCGTCATAGACCGCCTTGCCGGCGGCGTAGTCCACCACCTCGTCGGCCTGGCCGTGCACGAAGAGTTGCGGCGCGGCGGCCCCGGCGAAGGCGGTGCCGACGCCGAGCGCCGTACCGGCGAAGACGATGCCGGCGTCGAGTCGGTCGTCCCGGCCGGCGGTGAACAGCCCGATGGTGGTCACGCCGCCCGCGCTGTGCCCGGCCGCGGCCACCCGGTCGGTGTCCAGCCGGCCGTGCAGCGGGTCGTCCGGCTTCTCGTCGAGGGCCAGCACCCGGGTCAGCGCGTACGACACGTCGGCCGGCTGGTTGAGCACGTCGAGCACGTTGCCGTCGCCGCCCGCGCCGGTGTGCGGGAACCGGGGCGCGGCCACCACGAACCCGGCCGCCGCCCAGCGGCTCAGCAGCAGCTGGTAGTCCTCCGGCCGGGCGCCCAGCCCGTGGCTGAACATCACCACCGGAAACCGCCCGTCGGCCGCCGCCGCGGACCGCTCGGGCGCCCCGCCCGCCGCGCCCGACGCCGGGTACCAGACGGTCACCGGGAGGGCGCGGTCGCCGTCGCGGTTCAGCTTCAGCTGGCGTACGCCGACGGCGAAGCTTTCGGTGGGGGCATGCCCGGCGGGTACCCGGGGCGCCGGAGCGCTCGTCTTCGGTGACGCGCTCGGTGCGGCCGGCCGGGCCGGGAGGGTCCCGCTCGAGCAGCCGGCGAGACCAGCGGTGAGCAGGGCGGCGGCGGCCAGCGCGGCACGGCGACGGAGCATGAAGCCGATTCTGCCTCGTGATCCGCACCGGCCGGCCCCGGATCGCGCGGGACCGGCGGTCAGGCTTGGCCGGGCATGCTGCCGCGGAGGCGGGCCAAATCGGCGGCGTCCTTGGCGCGGCGGGGCCGGGCCGGCATCCAGACCGGGAACATCTCCTTGAACTCGATCTGCGCGGCGACGCTGATGACCGGTGCGACCAGCGGGCCGATGCGGCCCGGCCGGGCGTCCAGCATCCCCTCGGGCAGCGGGGTCCCGGCCCACGGCCCGCCACCGACCACCACCCGGCCGTCGGCGTCCCGATCGAGGTACGCGAAGCTCAGCTCGACGTCGCCGCGGAGCAGGTCGAGCTGGGTCGTGACGGGCAGCCGCGGGTCGGACCGCCAGCCCTCCGCGCTGAGCAGGTCCGCCAGTGTGTCGGCGTCGCGTCGCCAGCAGTACCAGTCGACGTCCGCGTGCGGCCGGGTCACCTCGCCGAGGTGGAAGTCCATCGCCCAGCCGCCGCGCAACCACACCGCGATGCCGGCCCGCTCGGCCAGCGCAGTCACCTCACGGATCGCATCCAGCTGGCGCCCCGCCACCACACCCACACCCCCGACCCTACCCACCACCCCCGCCGGAGTGGGTGGGCGGTCAGCGGGGGAGGCGGCTGGTGAGGGTGGTGACGCCGGGGAGTTGGGCGTCGCGGGGCAGGCGGTGCAGGGCGGCGCGGTCGTCGTAGAGGGTCCACCGGAGGAAGTCGAGGATGGTGGCGAGGACCTGGGGAAAGCCGGGACGGCCAGGGATCAGGTACTCGCCGTGGCCCTGGCCGGGGAGACTCAGGAAGGCGGCTGGCCAGGGCGCGCGGGCGTACGCGGCCCGGCCGACCGACTCCGGCACGATCGGGTCGGCCCCGCCGTGCACGAACAGCAGCGGCGCCACCGGCCCGGCGAAGCTGCCGGCCAGCCCGCCGCCGGCGAGCACGATCCCGGCGCGCAGCCGGGCCGAGTGCCCGGAGGTGAACATGCCGGCCGTGGTGAAGCCGCCCGCCGAATGGCCGGCTGCGGCGATCCGGTCGACGGCCAGGTGCCCGGCGAGCGGGTCGCCGCGGCGGGTGTCGAGGCGTACCAGATGGCGGATCAGGCGCCAGCCGTCGGCGGGCTGGTTGCGGACGTCGTCCCGGGTGAAGTTCCGCGCCCGCAGGTTGGTCCGCGGAAAGGTCGGCGCGGCGACCACGAAGCCGGCGGCGGCCCAGCGGGTGGTCAGCGGGGCGTGCAGCTCGGGCAGGCTGTGCAGCCCGTGGCTGTAGATCACCACCGGGAACCGCCCGGCGGCCACCGCCGCGTCCGGCCGGACGACCGGCGGACCCGCCGTGGCCGGGTACCAGACGGTGACCGGCAGCGGCCGGGGGCCGCCCGGGTCGACGACGAACTGCCGTACACCGACGGCGTACGCCTGCTGCGGGGCCTCCCCGACGGTGGGCGGGGCGGGATCGCCGGTGGTGGCGGTGGCCGAACCACAACCCGCGAGCAGCGCCGTCACCAGCGCGGCGACCAGCCGCAGCATCTTCACGTCTTCACGGTAGGCGGCCGGGTGGCCGGTACGGCCCGGACGTCCGGACCGAGCGCCGCCACCGCAAGGCCGACCCGGCTCCACCGGCCGGACCGGATCGTCGGCACCGGCCCGGCGGAACGCTCCGGGTGGACGAGCTTCGCTAGGGTCACGCGCATGGCTGAGAACCACACCGACCCGAGCGGCAACACCGCCCAGTTCCGCGCCTTCGTCGAGTCGCCCGAGCCGGCAGCGGCGGTCGGGGCGCCGTCCCGACTGCCGCTGATCGCCGGCATCGGCGTCGCCGTCGTGGTGGTGATCGCCGTGGTGGCCTGGTTGGCTCTGGGCTGACGGCGCGGGACCCGGACCCCGCGCCTGCCGCCGGCCGGTCGCGGCAGCCTCAGCCGGGTGAGCCCAGGACCTCCCGGGTCTCCCGGGCGATCTCGCGTTCCTCGTCGGTGTTGACCACGCAGACCGCGACCTCGGCGCCGTCCGGGGAGATCACCCGGTCGCCGCTGCCGTCGTTGCGGGCCGGGTCGACGGCGATCCCGAGCCGCTCCAGGCCGGCCAGCGACGCGGCCCGGACGGGTGCCGCGTGCTCGCCGACACCGGCGGTGAAGGTGACCGCGTCGACCCGCCCGAGCAGGGCGTAGTACGCGCCGACGTACCCGGTGATCCGGCGGCGGTAGACGTCGAAGGCGAGCGCGGCGGCCGGGTCCCCGGCCTCCCGGCGGGCCAGCACCTCGCGCATGTCGTTGACCCCGGTCAGCCCGAGCAGGCCGCTGCGGTGGTTGAGCAGGTCGTCGATCTCGTCCACGCCCATCCCCGCCTCCCGGCGCAGGTGGAAGATGACGGTCGGGTCCAGGTCGCCGCTGCGGGTGCCCATGACCAGGCCCTCCAGCGGGGACATGCCCATCGAGGTGGCCACGCTCCGCCCGCCCCGGACCGCGCAGGCGCTCGCCCCGTTGCCGAGGTGCAGGGTGATCGTGTTCAGCTCCGCGTACGGCCGGCTGAGCAGCTCGGCGGTGCGCCGTGAGACGTACGCGTGCGAGGTGCCGTGGAAGCCGTACCGGCGGATGCCGTACCGCGCGGCGACGCCGCGGTCGATGGCGTAGGTCGCGGCGGCCTCGGGCAGCGTGTGGTGGAACGCGGTGTCGAAGACGGCGACCTGCGGAGTGTCGGGCAGGGCCGCCCGGGCCACCCGGATGCCGGCCAGGTTGGCCGGGTTGTGCAGCGGCGCGAGCGGCACCAGGTCCTCGATCGCGGTGATGACCCGATCGTCGATCAGCGCCGGCTCGCTGAACTTCCGGCCGCCGTGCACCACCCGGTGACCGACCCCGGCCAGCCCGGTCAGGTCGAGCCGGTCGGTGATCTCCCGGACCGCGCTCTCGTGGTCGGCCGGCCCGCCGCCCGGCTCGCCGACCCGCTCGACGGTGCCCTTGTCGCGGACCTCCTCGCCGTCGTACAGCCGGTACTTCACCGACGACGACCCGCAGTTGAGGACCAGGATCCGGTCGGTCACGCGACCTCCTCCGGCGACCCGGCGGCCTGGATGGCCGTGATCGCCACCGTGTTGACGATGTCCGGCACGGTGGCGCCCCGGGACAGGTCGTTGACCGGCCGCCGCAGTCCCTGCATGACCGGGCCGACCGCCACTGCGCCGGCCGAGCGCTGCACCGCCTTGTACGTGTTGTTGCCGGTGTTCAGGTCCGGGAAGACGAACACGGTGGCCCGCCCCGCGACCGGGCTGTCCGGCAGCTTGGTGGCCGCCACCTGCGGGTCGATCGCCGCGTCGTACTGGATCGGGCCCTCCACCAGCAGCCCCGGGCAGCGTTCCCGGACCAGTTTGGTGGCCGCCGCGACCTTTTCCACGTCCGCCCCGAAGCCGGAGTCGCCGGTCGAGTACGACAGCATCGCCACCCGCGGCTCGATGCCGAACCGGGCCGCCGTGCCGGCCGACGAGATGGCGATGTCGGCGAGCTGGGCGGCGTCCGGGTCCGGGTTGACCGCGCAGTCGCCGTAGACCAGCACCCGGTCGGCGAGCAGCATGAAGAAGACGCTGGAGGCGACCGAGACGCCCGGTACGTTCCGGATGATCTCGAAGGCCGGCCGGATGGTGGCCGCCGTGGTGTGGGTGGCGCCGGAGACCATGCCGTCGGCGCGCCCGGTGTGCACCATCATGGTGCCGAAGTAGTTGGGCTGCGCGACGATGTCGTGGGCCAGTTCGGGGGTCACGCCGCGGTGGGCGCGGAGTCGGGCGTACTCGTCGGCGAACTCGTCGCGCCACTCGCTGCGGACCGGGTCGACCACCTGTGCGTCGCCGAGGTCCACGCCCAGCTCCCGGGTGCGCCGGGCGATGTCGTCGGGGCGGCCGAGCAGGGTGAGGTCGGCGACGCCGCGCCGCAGCAGGATCTCCGCCGCGCGCAGGATGCGCTCCTCCGCGCCCTCCGGCAGCACGAGCCGCCGGCGCTGCGCCCGGGCCCGGTCGATCAGGTCGTTCCCGAACATCAGCGGGGTGACCCGTCCGGAGCGGCTGACCCGCAGCCGGCGGGCCAGGTCGACGGTGTCCACGCAGCGCTCGAAGGCGCCGAGCGCCGCCTCCACCTTGCGCGGGTTCGCCGGGCTGGGGCGGCCCTCGATCCGGCTGGACGCCGCGACCGTGTCGTAGCTGTCGCTGGTCACCGAGAGCACCGCCAGCCCGGTGTTCAGCCGTTCGACCAGCCGCATCGCCCGCGGGTCGGGCTGCTCGCCGAGGGTGAGCACCAGGCCGGCCAGGGAGACCTGCCCGGCCACGTGCGCGGCGCCCGCCGCCACCAGCAGGTCGGCCCGGTCGCCGGGGGTGATCACCAACGCGCCGTCGGTGAGATGGTCCAGCAGGGTGGGCACGTGCGCCGCGCCCACCACGTAGTCGAGGACGTCCCGGTCCAGCGCGGTGTCGTCGCCGGAGAGCAGGGTGGCGCCGAGCGCCGCCGCCACCTCGGCCACCGTCGGCGCCGACACGGTCGGCACCTCCGGGATCGCGTACGCGGGGACGGGCAGCTCGGGCAGCGTCATCGGCCCCGGTACCCGGTTGGCCACCACGGCCAGCACGGTCGCGCCCAGCTCCGCCAGGTCGTGGTACGCCCCGCGCACCGCCGCCGCGACCGCCTCGGGCCGCTGCCCGAACCCGTCGACGACGGGCACCACCACGCTGCCGAACTCGGTGGCCAGCCGGGCGTTGAAGGCCAGCTCGCGGGGGCCCGCGCCGTCCCCGTCGGCGAAGTCGCTGCCCACCACGACCACCGCCGGGCAACGCCGTTCGACCTCCCGGTAGCGGGCGACGATCCGGGAGATCAGCTCCTCCCGCCGGCCGTCGGCGACCAGTGCGGTGGCCTCCGCGTACGTCGAGCCGTGCAGCTCGTCGATCGGCAGCTCCACCCGGTAGCGCTCGGTGAGCAGGGTGAGGATCTGGTCGGGCCCGGTGCCGGGGACCAGCGGCCGGAACGCGCCGATCCGCTCGACCTGCCGGGACAGCAGCTCGGCCAGCCCGAGTGCGATGGTCGACTTGCCCCCGCCCGACCCCACGCCGGTCAGGTACACGCTGCGCGCCACGACCTCACGCTACAAGATCGCACGCCGCCTCGCCCGGGTCCTTCTGCCCGGGGCCGTCGGCCCCGGTCAGCGTCAGGACGGTGTCGGCGCGACGGGCCGGCTGCCCGGATCCGCGTCGATCCCGTCGGTCGGCTCCGTGGCTCGGAACAGCGCGTCGCTCTTCGCCACCCAGGCCGCCCCGAAGGCGAACACGGCGACCGTCTCGCACCACAGCACCGGCTTGAGCGCGTGTCGTACGTCCGGGGGAAGCTGCGTGCTCGCCAGCGCGATCGCGATCGCCGCCAGGATGAGCGCGCCGCAGACGCGGTAGAACCGGACGGCCGACGGGCGCGGCGGCACCCCGACCCGGTCCGGGCGGGTGAAGAGGAAGAGACAGAAGGCGGCGAGGAGCACGAAGAGCGCCCCGGCGGCGACCTGGTGCACCACGCCGGCCATCCGGTCGCTGTGGCTGGTCGTGCCGGCCGGCGCGCCCACCGTGGTGGGGAAGAGGGCCACCGCGACCGCCAGCACCCCGGCGACCGTGCCCAGCGCGTCGTCCGGCCGGCGGTACCGGTAGGCGATCAGGAACACCCCGACGGCGCACAGCGAGCCGACGAAGACGTCGCGCATCTCCGTGTGGTAGTAGCTGCTGAGCGAGTCGAGCAGGGTGAGCCGGCGGGCCGCGACCAGGTGACCGACCACCAGCACGACCGGCAGCGCGATGCCGACGGATCCGATGCCGAGGCGCAGGTGGCATACGGTCACCGCGTCCTGCGGCGGTTTGCGGGGTTCGGGAGTCATCTCCGCCTCCCTGGCGTCGGGCGGCGCGTGGTCCGACTCGTCCTCGTCGGACCGTGGGCGCTGCCTTCCAGTGGACGCCAGGGAACGGCCCGCCGTCAATCCGTCCCGGTCACTCGTCGTCCTCGTCGTCCAGCCGGGCCAGCCAGGTGGCGAAGCGCTCGATCGGGGTCTCGAACTCGGGGTTCAGGTCGACGAAGTCGCGCAGCCGTTCGCCCAGCCACTCCAGGCTGACCTGCTCCTCGCCCCGGCGCTCGACGAGTTCCTCGATGCCACGGTCGGTGAAGTACATGTCCGTCCTCTCGCGGAGAGATGGACCGCCACGCGAGCGGGGCAGCGGCCGTCGTACGGTCGCTGCCCCGGTGCTCGCGGCGCGGTCAGGTCACGGGCGGGGGAGAGCCGCCTCGATCAGCGCGGTCTGCTCGACCTCGTGCATCTTCGCCGAGCCCACCGCCGGGGCGGCGGCGGCCGGGCGGGAGATGCGGCGCAGCCGGACGTCGCTCAGGTGCTCCAGCAGGTTGAGCGCGACGAACGACCAGGCACCCTGGTTGGCCGGCTCCTCCTGGACCCAGGCGAAGTCCTCGGCGTTCGGGTACTGCGCCAGGGCGGCCCGGATCTCCTCGACGGGCAGCGGGTAGAGCTGCTCCATCCGGATGATCGCGGTGTCCGTGATCCCCCGCTCCTGCCGGGCCTGGAACAGGTCGTAGTAGACCTTGCCCGAGCAGAGCAGCACCCGCTTCACCTGCGCCGGCGCCGGGGCGGCGGTGTCCCGCAGGACCGGCTGGAAGCCGCCCGAGGTGAAGTCCTCCACCGGCGACACGCAGAGCTTGTGCCGCAGCAGCGACTTCGGCGTGAACACCACCAGCGGCTTCCGCTTCGGCGACAGGGCCTGGCGACGCAGCAGGTGGAAGTAGCTCGCCGGGGTGCTCGGGATGGCCACCCGCATGTTGTCCTCGGCGCAGAGCTGGAGGAACCGCTCCGGGCGGCCGGAGGTGTGGTCCGGGCCCTGGCCCTCGTGGCCGTGCGGCAGCAGCAGGGTGACCGAGGAGCGCTGGCCCCACTTCACCTCGCCGGAGGAGACGAACTCGTCGATCACCGACTGGGCGCCGTTGACGAAGTCGCCGAACTGGGCCTCCCAGCAGACCAGCGCGTTGACGTTCTCCACCGAGTAGCCGTACTCGAAGCCCATCGCGGCGTACTCGGACAGCAGCGAGTCGTGGACGAAGAACCGGGACCGCTCGCCGTCGCCGGTGAGCGAGTTCAGCGGGAGGTAGTCCTCACCGGTCTTCGAGTCGACCACCGCGGCGTGCCGCTGGACGAAGGTGCCGCGCCGGGAGTCCTGCCCGGCGAGCCGGACGGTGACCCCGTCGTGCAGCAGCGAGCCGAACGCGATGATCTCGCCGAAGCCCCAGTCGATGCCGCCCTCGACGGACATCTTGGCCCGCCGATCCAGCAGCTGCTGGATCCGCTTGTGCGGGGTGAAGCCCTCCGGCAGGTTGACGTGCGCCTCGCCGATCGCCTTGACCACGGCGGCGTCGGTGGCGGTGTCGACCTGCGGCTCCGGCTCCTCCTCGCGGCGGGGCCGGCTGACCTGGCGCGGCGTGGAGGCGGCGTCCCGGGTGGCCTTGAAGACCCGCTCGAGCTGCGCGTGGTAGTCGCGGAGCAGCTCCTCCGCGTCCTCCACGGTGATGTCACCCCGCCCGATGAGCTCCTCGGTGTAGAGCTTCCGGACCGACCGCTTCGAGTCGATGATCTGGTACATCTGCGGGTTGGACATCGACGGGTCGTCGCCCTCGTTGTGCCCGCGCCGGCGGTAGCAGACCATGTCGATCACGACGTCCTTGTTGAACGCCTGCCGGTACTCGAAGGCGAGCCGGGCCACCCGGACGACGGCCTCCGGGTCGTCGCCGTTGACGTGGAAGATCGGCGCCTGGATCATCCGGGCGACGTCCGTGCTGTAGAGGCTGGACCGGCTGTATTCCGGGGCGGTGGTGAAGCCGACCTGGTTGTTGACCACCACGTGCACCGTGCCGCCGGTGCGGTAGCCGCGCAGCTGCGACAGGTTGAGCGTCTCGGCGACCACGCCCTGGCCGGCGAAGGCCGCGTCACCGTGCACCGCCAGCGGCAGCACGGTGTAGCCCTCCAGCTTGAGGTCTATCCGGTCCTGCTTGGCCCGGACGATGCCCTCCAGCACCGGGTCCACGGCCTCCAGGTGCGACGGGTTCGCCACCACCGACACCTTGACCGCGTGCTCGCCGTCCGGGGTGGTGAACTTGCCGTTCTGGCCGAGGTGGTACTTCACGTCGCCCGAGCCCTGCGTGGAGCGCGGGTCGAGGTGCCCCTCGAACTCGGAGAAGATCTTCTCGTACGGCTTGCCGACGATGTTGGCCAGCACGTTGAGCCGGCCGCGGTGGGCCATGCCGATGACGACCTCGTCCAGCCCGGCCTCGGCCGAGCACTCCAGCACCTCACCGAGGAGCGGGATCAGCGACTCGCCACCCTCCAGCGAGAAGCGCTTCTGGCCGACGTACTTGGTCTGCAGGAAGGTCTCGAACGCCTCGGCGGCGTTGAGCCGGTTGAGCACGTGCTTCTGCTCGTCCGGGGACGGCTTCTCGTACTTGCGCTCTATGCGTTCCTGGATCCAGCGGCGCTCCTCCGGGTCCTGGACGTGCATGTACTCGATGCCGACCCGGCGGCAGTACGAGTCGCGCAGGACGCCGAGGATCTGGCGCAGCTTCATCCGCTGCTTGCCGGCGAAGCCGTTGACCGGGAAGACCCGGTCCAGGTCCCACAGGGTGAGCCCGTGCTGGAGGACGTCCAGGTCCGGGTGCTTGCGGATCTTGAACTCCAGCGGATCGGTGTCGGCCATCAGGTGGCCGCGCACCCGGTACGCGTGGATCAGCTCGTGCACCCGCGCGGTCTTGTTGATCTGGCCCTCGGAGTTGACGGCCACGTCCTGCACCCAGCGCACCGGCTCGTACGGGATGCGCAGCGAGGTGAAGATCAGGTCGTAGAAGCCGCGCTCGCCGAGCAGCAGCTCGTGCATCACCTTGAGGAACTCGCCCGACTGCGCGCCCTGGATGATCCGGTGGTCGTACGTGCTGGTCAGCGTGATGACCTTGCTGACCGCCAGCTCGGCCAGGGTGGCCTCGCTCATGCCCTGGTAGGGCGCCGGGTACTCCATGGCGCCGACGCCGATGATGGCGCTCTGCCCCTGCATCAGGCGCGGGATCGAGTGGACCGTGCCGATGCCGCCCGGGTTGGTCAGCGAGATGGTGGTGCCGGAGTAGTCCTCCATGGTCAGCTCGTTGCGGCGGGCGCGCCGGACCACGTCCTCGTACGCCTGCCAGAACTGCCGGAAGTCCATCTGCTCGCACGCCTTGATGGAGGGGACCACCAGGGTGCGGCTGCCGTCCGGCTTGGCCAGGTCGATGGCGATGCCCAGGTTGACGTGCTCCGGGCGGACCATCGCCGGCTTGCCGTCGACCTCGGCGTAGGAGTTGTTCATCTCCGGGTGCTCGACCAGCGCCCGGACCATCGCGTACCCGATCAGGTGGGTGAAGCTCACCTTGCCGCCGCGGCCGCGGGCCAGGTGGTTGTTGATCACGATGCGGTTGTCGACCAGCAGCTTCGCCGGGACCGCGCGCACGCTCGTCGCGGTCGGCACGGAGAGCGAGGCGTCCATGTTCTGGACGATCTTGGCGGCGACCCCGCGCAGCGGGGTGGTGCCGGCGGCGCTCACCGCCGGCGCCTTGGCGGCGGGCTTCGGCGCGGCGGCCGGCTTGGCGGCGGGCTTCTCCGCTGCCGTCGGGGCTGCCTTCGCCGGGGTGGCCTTGGCGGCGGGGGCCGGCTTGGCGGGGGTCGGCTGCTGGGCGACGCTGGCGACGGCTTCCTGCTGCTCACCCGGCTCGGGCCGGGTGGCCGCCGCGGCCTTGCCGTCCGGGCGCGGGGTGGCGGCGCCCGGGGCCGGCCGGTAGTCGGCGAAGAAGTCGTGCCAGGCCGAGTCCACGCTCGAGGGGTCGGCGAGATAGCGCTGGTACATCTCCTCGACGATCCACTCGTTCGGGCCGAAACCCGCCAGTGGGTTCTCCTGCGAAGTTTGCTGGGTCGACACGGCCGCTGATCGCCTCTTTCACGCGGGTTCGTATGCACGCGGTGTCCGGCGGTGCCCGGAAACGGGCGCACGGACGGGTCCCAGGCTACGCCGTACGACCGGCGCGGGCATTCTCGCCTCCGGCGGGTGGCCCGTTTCACAGAAGATGGCAGAAGTTCGGCAAACGCTGCGTGTTCCGTCGACTCCTGCTAGGAGCCGAACGGCCCCGGTGGGTGACGCTCGTCACCTGCCGGGGCCGTTGCGGGTACGGCTCAGGCGATGTCCCGCCGCCGCGTGATCAGGACGCCGGTGACCCCGCTGACCAGGGCGTACCCCACCAGCACGAGGGCACCGACCCAGCGCGGCGGGTTTCCTGGGATCTCGGTGCCGGTAACCATCAGCGACGAGGCCAGCGACGGCACCAGCACCTGGAGTTTGTTGACCCCCTCGCCGAACTTGGCGGCCAGGACGGCGAACACGGTTATGGCGCCGATCGCGCCGCCCAGGTAGAGCAGGATGCCCGTCACCGTAGCGCCGATCTGGCTGCGAATCAGCACCCCGATGCCGACCCCCAGCACCGCCCAGAGCAGGTACGCCAGCGCGTTGAGCCCGATTGCCCGCCACACCGCGCCACCGCCGAGATGGGAGCCGATGTCTACGCTGCTCAGGATCAGCCCTCCGAACACCAGGTTGAGCACGGTGGTGACCAGCCAGAGCACCATCGCCAGCCCGGCCGCGGCGACCAGCTTGGCCAGCATCACCGCGGTGCGGTGAGGCGCGGTGAGGAACGTGGTGGTCACCGTCTGGTGGAAGAACTCGCTGGTCACCACGATGATGCCGAGCAACATCACGATGAGCAGGCCGAAGAACTGCCCGTTGGTGTAGAGGTTGGCGGCTAGGTTCTCCGCAACCTGCGCGGCGTGGAGTCGGTCGGCCTGCTCGGCCGGCACCTCGCCGAGATTCCCGCTGGCCAGCGCGTCGGTCTGCCACCAGTTGATCAGCAGGGTGAGGGCCCACAGCGGCAGCGAGATGAGCCCGAGGACCCACCAGGTGCTGGTGGTACGGATCTTGAGCAGCTCCGACCGGACCAGGTTCATCGGATCTCCGCCTTTCCGGCCGTCAGTTCCAGGAAGACCCCCTCGAGGTCGGGGCGCTCGGTGGTCAGCTCGTGCAGCTCGACCTTGGCGGCCAGGGCCGCCCGGCCGACGGCCGGCGCGTCCAGCCCGGCCACCAGCAGCGCGCCGTGGCCGTCGCGGTCCACCGTGGCCGACTGCTCACGCAGCGCCGCGGCCAGCTCCTCGGCCTGCGGCGTGCGGACCCGCACCCGGGTGCCGTGCGCCATCGAGCCGATCACCTGGTCCACCGGCCCCTGTCGGACCAGCCGTCCGGCCGCGATGATCACCACGTCGTCGGCGAGCAGCTGCATCTCGGAGAGCAGGTGGCTGGAGACCAGCACCGTCCGCCCCTCGGCGGCCAGCCCCTTGAGGAAGCCGCGCATCCAGCGGATGCCCTCGGGGTCGAGGCCGTTGGCCGGCTCGTCGAGGATCAGCACCCGCGGGTTGCCGAGCATCGCGGCGGCGATGCCGAGCCGCTGCTTCATGCCCAGCGAGTAGCCCTTGAACTTGCGGTTGGCCGCCGGGGTCAGCCCGACCAGCGCGAGCGCCTCGTCGGCCCGCTCGCGGGGCAGGCCGGCCGCCGCGCAGATCACCCGCAGGTGGTTGATGCCGGTGCGGCCCTTGTGCGCGCTCGACGCCTCCAGCACCGCGCCCACCGAGCGCAGCGGGTCGGTCAGGTCGGCGTACCGGTGGCCGTCGATGGTCGCCGCGCCGGCGGTCGGGGTGACCAGGTTGAGCAGCATGCGCAGGGTGGTCGTCTTGCCGGCGCCGTTCGGGCCGAGGAAGCCGGTCACCCGCCCCGGCTCGACGGTGAAGGACAGATTGTCGACCGCCCGGACGTTCTTGTACTGCTTGGTCAGTCCGGACACCACGATCTGGCCGGTCCCGGCGCTGGGGCTTGACTGCCCGTCGGACATCGTTCTCCTCTCCTGACCCGGCGCGCGGGCGCGCCGGTGGGGGCGCCGTTGCGGAAAGCGCCGTGGCACAGCCTGGCAACCCCGCGCAACCGGGTCAATCAGGCGGGACGCGTACCGCCTTCTCCGTCGTGGGCAGGAGGCGGTCGTCCTCAGGGAGGAGGAGTCACGCCGCCGGCAGCGCGATCCAGGTGGCCCGGGCGTACCCGAGCAGGGCCCCGTCGGGGCCGTACAGGCTGGAGTGCACCTCGGCCTTGCGCCCCTCGCCGCCGACCATCGCGCCGGTCACCACGCACTCGTCGCCGGGCCGCGGCAGCGCCGCGACCACCGCGGCGATCCGACCCAGGACGTACGGGCGGCCGGGCGCGATCACCGCCCAGCCGCCGGGGCAGTCGAGTGCCGCCCAGACCGTCGCCGGCACCACCTCGGCCGGGGCGCGGAACGGCGCGGCCGTCCGCCCGTCCGGCAGCCGGCCCGGGAAGATCCGCAGCCCGTCCGGATTCTCCGGCCCGCACACGTAGCAGCCGGGGAAGGGGTGCTCGACCAGCCCCGGGTACGCGCGCGCCGCCGCCTCGGCCGTCGGCCGGTCCACCGGCGGGACCACGGCGTGGAACTCCTCGATCCGGCGTACCTGCGCGACCAGTTGGCCGTCCGGGTCGCGGACCTCGCCGTCGACCGCGGTCAGCGGGGTCTCCAGCGGGGGCGGCTTGCGCAGGGTGACCTCCACCGGCCCCCGGCCGTCGGCCACGGCGGCGAAGATCCCGGCGCTCCACCCGCCGTTCCCCGACCCGGCCGGCCCGTGAAAACGGGACTCGATGATCATGCAGCTCCTCCGCGCGTGCGCTCCGCCACCGGCCCTCTCGCCGGCCCGGTCCCGAGCCTCGCACGCCCACCCGCGCGACCTCCACCCGGCCGATCATGAGGTTGGCGGCCGGGAACCGGGCGAAACGTGCGGCCAACCCCATGATCGACGCGCCTGGTGGCGGCCGGTGGGCCGGCGTTCACCGGATCGACACCCCTCATCCCCGGGGCCGGCAACCCGCGCCGCTTACACAGGTACCCATGGCTGTTCTGCACGCCGCTGGCGCACCGCTCACGACCAGCGGTTACACCCTGCTGATCGCCGACGACCCGATGCTGGTCGCGGCCGCACAACGCCTGCGCCACGAGGTGTTCGCCACCGAACTCGGCGCGACCCTGCACCCCGGCGCGGCCGGGCTCGACAGCGACGAGTTCGACGCCCACTGCGACCACCTGGTGGTGCTGCACGACGGCACTGACGAGGTGGTGGGTACCTACCGCCTGCTCCCGCCCGGGCGGACCGCCCGCCGGTACGCCGAGAGCGAGTTCGACCTGGCCCCGCTGGCCCCGCTCCGGGACGACCTGGTCGAGGCGGGCCGGTCCTGCGTGCACCCGGACCACCGCTCCGGCGCGGTGATCAACCTGATGTGGGCCGGCATCTCCCGCTACCTGCACCTGCGCGGTTCGCGCTGGCTCGGCGGCTGCGCCTCGGTGCCGGTGGCCGACGGCGGTGTCGCGGTCGCCGAGGTGTGGCGCCAGGCCAGTGCCCGGCACCTCGCCCCGCCGCCGCTGCGGGTGACGCCCCGCCGCCCGTGGTTCGCCGAGGCGCCCACCCCCGCCGAGCTGGATCTGTCGCCCGACGGCTCCAGGTCGGGGCGCGGCGGCGGACGCGCCGAGCTGGAGTTGTCGCCGGCCGAACGCCGCGCGCTGGTCCCCCCGCTGCTCCGTGGTTACCTGCGGCTGGGCGCGTGGGTCTGCGGCGAGCCGGCGTACGACCCGGACTTCGGCTGCGCCGACTTCTACGTGCTGTTCTCGCTGGACCGGATGAACCCGCGCTACCTGCGGCACTTCCTGGGCGGGGAGCCGTCGTGACCGCCGACGGGCTGTGGCGTCCCGCCTCGGGCTGCGGACCGTGGTGTCTGCCGGCCGCCGGTGGTCCGGCCGTGTCGCTCCCGCGCCGGGCCGGGCGGCTGCTGGCTGTGCTCGGGATGCTGCTGGCCGGGATCGGGCTGGCCGTGGTGCTGCCGCTGCTGCCGGCACGGGAGCGGCGGGCCGCGCTGCGCGGCTGGGCCCGGGCCACCCTGCGCGCGCTCGGCGTACGGCTGGCGGTCCGGGGCCGGCTGCCGCGCCGGCAGGCCCTGCTGGTCGCCAACCACGTCTCCTGGCTGGACGTCCTCGCCGTGCTCGCGGTCGCGCCGGCCCGGCTGCTCGCGAAGCGGGAGGTGCGGGAGTGGCCCCTGGTGGGGCCGCTGGCCGCCGCCGTCGGCACGGTCTTCGTGGACCGGGCCCGGCCGCGCGACCTGCCGGCCACGGTCCGCCGGGTGGCCGCCGCGTTGCGCGCCGGCCAGTCGGTGGCGGTCTTCCCGGAGGGGACGACCTGGTGCGGCGAGTCGGCCGACTGCCGGCCCGGCCGGGGGTTCCGGCCGGCGATGTTCCAGGCCGCGGCGGACGCGGGCGTGCCGGTCGTGCCGCTGCGCCTCGCCTACCGGTACGCCGGCGACCGGTCCACGTTGGCCGCGTTCCTCGGTGCGGAGACGCTCTGGGAGTCGGCCCGCCGAGTGCTGGCCGCCCGGGACCTGACCGTGTCGGTGACGGTGGCCGCCGCGCTGCACCCGGCCTCGGACGCGGACCGGCGGCTGCTGGCCCGGGCGGCCGAGTCGGCGGTCCACCTGACCCCGGCCCGGCGGGTCGTACGGGCGTGCCCGGCGCCCCCTGCGGGCGATCAGGGCCCCACCGTGCCGGCCGTCCGGCAGGTGGCGCTGGACCTGGCCGCCTGAGCCCGTCGCGACATAGTCGCGACAGGTCTTGTTCAGTCGCGATGTATCGCGTTACGATTCCTCTCGTCACTCGACGTGCCGGGGTCGGCGCGTCACCCGAGGGGAGGACGCCATGTCCAGCTGGACGGTCGACAGCCCGCAGCGGCTCACCCTGGACGGGCCGGTCACCCGGCTCGACGTCCGGCTGATCAGCGGCCGGCTCAACGTGGTCGCCGCCGACGGCCCGGCGCGGATCGACGTCACCCGGGTCAGCCGCCGGCCGGTGATCGTCGAGCACCGCGACGGCCGCCTGTTCGTCGGGCACGAGCGGCACCCCCGCTGGCCCGGCTTCCTCTGGTGGCTCGGCCAGCTCGGCCGCCGGTTCCGGGCCGAGGTCTCCGTCGCCGTGCCGGCCGACGTGCTGGCCGACCTGCACCTGGTGGACGGCTCGCTGGTCGTCTCCGGCCTGCGCCGGGACACCCGGGTCGAGGTCACCTCCGGCCAGGTCACCCTGATGGGGCTGCGCGGTCGCACCACGGCGAAGGTCACCTCGGGTCCGGTGGAGGCGCTCGGGGTCGCCGGCGACCTGGACCTGGAGACGGTCTCCGGCGAGCTGATCCTCGCCGACAGCGCACCCGAGCGGGTGCGTGCCCACGCCGTCTCCGGATCGATCACCTGCGACCTGGACACCCCGCGCGGCAGTGAGATCCGGCTCAGCGCCATCTCCGGCAGCATCACCGTCCGGGTCCGCGAGGACAGCGATCTCACCGTCCACCTGCACACCACCTCCGGCCGGATCACCAGCGGCTTCCCGCAGGTGAGCGGGGGCTCCGGGTTCGGCTCGATGAAGGACAGCCAGGGGGTGCTCGGCGCGGGCGGCGGTAAGCTCTGGGCGTCCGCGACCTCCGGCAGCATCGCGCTGCTCGCCCGCCCCGTCGAGGACCCGGACGACGTGGAGGAGCTGCCGTGACCGCCGTGTTCAGTCACGGGCGGCTCCGGCTCTACCTGCTCAAGCTCCTCGACGACGGCCCGAAGCACGGCTACGAGCTGATCCGGCTGCTGGAGGACCGCTTCCTCGGCCTGTACGCGCCGAGCGCCGGCACCATCTACCCCCGGCTGCAACGCCTGGAGGTCGAGGGGCTGGTCACCCACACCGCGGCCGGCGGCCGCAAGGTGTACGAGATCACCGAGGCGGGCCGCGCGGAGCTGCGGCAGCGCGCCGACGAACTGGCCACCCTGGAATCGGACATCACCGCCTCCGTGGAGGATCTGTCCGCCCTGGCCGGCGAGATCCGCAGCGAGGTACGCGGCTCGGTGCGCGACCTCAAGCGGGAGCTGCGCGAGGCAGCCCGGCAGACCCGGCAGGCCCGCTGGGAGCCGCCGCGGACCCGGCCCACGGCCACCGGCGGCCCGGCGCCGAGCGGCGAGTCCACCCTGCTCGCCGAGTTCGACCAGCGGTTGGCCGCGTTCACCGTCGAGGTGGGCGCGCTGGTCCGCGCCGGCCGGCTCACCGACACCCAGCTGCGGACGGCGATCCGGCTGCTCGACGGCGCGCTGGACGGGCTGCGTCGGCTGCTGCGCTGAGCCCCCGCCGGGCCGGGTCGGCTCACAGGTTGTTTCCAGCATCCACCCAGCGGGACCGCAGCCGGAGCGCGGATGATGGCTGACATGGTGGCTACCCAGACCGAGGCTCGACTGCTCGTCGTCGAGGATGATCCCAACATCCTCGAGCTGCTCTCCGCGAGCCTGCGTTTCGCGGGCTTCGACGTCGCCACCGCGACCAGCGGCAGCTCGGCGCTGGCCGCCGCCAAGGACCACCGGCCCGACCTGGTCGTGCTCGACGTGATGCTGCCCGACCTCGACGGCTTCGAGGTCATCCGGATGCTCCGCGAGGGCGGTACGCGTACCCCGGTGGTGTTCCTGACCGCCCGCGACGCCACCGACGACAAGATCCGCGGGCTCACCCTGGGCGGCGACGACTACGTCACCAAGCCGTTCAGCCTGGAGGAGCTGACCGCGCGGATCCGGGCGGTGCTGCGGCGTACCGCCACCGGCGACCACGCCCCCTCCCGGCTCACCTTCGCCGACCTGGAACTGGACGAGGAGACCCACGAGGTGCACCGGGCCGGCCAGCGGGTGCAGCTGTCGCCGACCGAGTTCAAGCTGCTGCGCTATCTGATGCTCAACGCCAACCGGGTGCTCTCCAAGGCGCAGATCCTCGACCACGTCTGGAACTACGACTTCCGCGGCGACGACAACATCGTCGAGTCCTACATCTCCTACCTGCGGCGCAAGATCGACAACACCCAGCCCCGGCTGATCCACACCCTGCGCGGGGTCGGGTACGTACTGCGCAAGCCGGCGGCGTGAGCGCCGTCCACGACGCGAAGGGCTGGCTGCGCAGCGTCCCGCTGCGGGTGAAGCTGGTCGCCTCGGTCCTCGCCCTGGTGGCAGCGGCGCTCGTGGTGATCAGTTCTCTTACCGCGTTCTTCCTGCACAGTTACCTGGTCGGCCGGATCGACGACCAGCTGAGCGAGCAGCTCCGCCAGGGCATCACGATCAACCAGCAGACGGTCAACACCCTCCCGACCGACTACCTGCTCGCCCAGTGGAGCCGATCCGCCCAGTCCGGCACGGTGGCCCGGGACAAGTCGCTGATCCCGGCCGACCTGCCGGCCGGCCTCACCCAGCAGTCCTGGTACGACAAGCACGCCAACCACGCCGCCTTCACCACGGACGGGGCCGACAATCACGTCCGCTGGCGGATCATGATCCGGCAGGTCAACGCCGACACCTACACCGTGATCGGGCAGAACCTCACCGACGTGGATCTCGCCGTCCGTCAGCTGATCTGGATCGACCTGCTGGTCGGCGGGGCGGTGCTGATCATCCTGGCCTCGGTGGGCGCGGGGATCGTGCGTACCAGTCTCAAGCCGCTGGTCGAGATCGAGCGGACCGCGGCGGCCATCGCCGGGGGTGACCTGACCCGGCGGGTGCCCGACCCGGAGGAGGGCCGTGCCGTGCCGACCTCCGAGCTGGGCCGGCTGTCCCGGGCGCTGAACGCGATGCTCGCCCAGATCGAGGCGGCCTTCACCGCCCGGGCGGCGTCCGAGGCGGCGGCCCGCAGTGCCGAGGTCAGTGCCCGGGACGCGGCCGCGGCGGCGCAGGCGTCCGAGGCGCGGGCCCGGCGCTCCGAGGAGCGGATGCGGCAGTTCATCGCGGACGCCTCGCACGAGCTGCGCACCCCGCTGACCACCATCCGGGGCTTCGCAGAGCTCTACCGGCATGGCGCGGCCCGGCAGCCCGAGGAGACCGCCGGCCTGCTGCGCCGGATCGAGGACGAGGCGGCCCGGATGGGGCTGCTGGTGGAGGACCTGCTGCTGCTCGCCCGGATGGACCGGGAACGGCCGATCACACTGGCCCCGGTGGAGCTGCCGGTACTCGCCTCCGACGCGGTGCAGGCGGCCCGGGTGGTCGACCCGGAGCGCCCGATCAAGCTGGACATCGAGCCCGGCGCCGGGCCGCTGGTGGTGCTCGGCGACGACGCCCGGCTGCGGCAGGTGATCGGCAACCTGATGACCAACGCGCTCACCCACACCCCACCGGACACCTCGGTGATCCTGCGGCTGCGGGTGGAGCCCGGCAACCTGGCCGTGATCGAGGTGGCGGACACCGGCCCGGGCCTCACCCCGGAGCAGGCCGAGCGGGTCTTCGAGCGGTTCTACCGGGTGGACGCGGCGCGGACCCGGCGGGCCGGCGGGCCGATCAGCACCGGGCTGGGGCTGGCCATCGTGGCCGCGCTGGTGGCGGCGCACCACGGCACGGTGGAGGTTGCCGAAACGCCGGGCGGCGGGGCCACCTTCCGGGTCAGACTGCCGCTGCTGCCCGAGTCGCCGGAGCCGGGCGACTGACTTTCAGAAAAGATTCAGGTGCGTTCCAGGCTGGTCGCAGTGGCAGAGGAGAAGGTGGATACATGACCGACCACGAGACCGACCCGCAGCGGTCGCCGGCTCTCGCCGACGCGGAGCCGTCGCACCCCACCGCCGAGCTGCCCCACACCGGGAGCGGGCCCGCGGACTCCGCAGCTACTCCGGCCGCCGCGCCGGTTCCGGCCGACTCCCCGGCCGCCGGGACCGCCGTCGAGGCGACCGCCGACCTCGGCCGCGCCGACGCGTCGGCCACCACCGATTTCGGCCGCCCCGAAGCTACGGCCACCACCGATTTCGGCCGCCCCGAAGCTCCGGCCACCACCGATTTCGGCCGCCCTGACGCTCCGGCCGCCGCCGATTTCGGCCGCCCTGACGCTCCGGCCGCCGCCGCGCCGGCCGAGCCGGTCAGCCCGTACGCGCGGCCGACGGCGACGCCGTCCGCCCCGCCGTACCCGGTCTCCGGGCAGCCGCAGCAGCCCGGCCCCTGGTACGGGGGGCAGCAGCCGGGGGCCTGGGCCGGCGGCGTCCACCAGGGCGCCGGTGCGCCGCACGGCGCCGGCGCGCATCCTGGCGTCGGCTACCCGACGGCGGCCGGTGGGCCGGTGCCGCCGTACCAGCCGTATCCCGGCGGGCAGCCGCACCAGGCCGGCCAGCCGGTCCCGCCGTGGGGCCAGCCGCAGCCGGCGCCGCGGCCGGGCCGCGCGGCGAAGTTCGTGGGCGCGGGAGCGCTGGTCCTGGCGCTGATGCTCGGCTCCGGGGTGGCCGGCGGCGCGCTCGCGCTCGCGTTGGGCGGCCACGGCACCACCGTCACCCGCAACTACTCGGCCGCGCCTGTGATCAACAGCGCGGACCTGCCGAAGATCGCCGCCTCCGTCCAGGACAGCGTGGTCTCGATCATGACGGACAGCGGTGAGGGCTCCGGGGTGATCCTCAGCGCCGACGGGTACGTGCTGACCAACAACCACGTGGTCGCCTCCGCCAGCGGCGACATGGCGAAGGTGGTCTTCGTCGACGGCACGACCGCCCAGGCGAAGATCGTCGGTACCGACCCGAAGACCGACCTCGCGGTGGTCAAGGCCAGCGGGGTGAGCGGCCTGAAGGCGGCCACGTTCGGCGACAGCGACGCCATGCAGGTCGGCGACCAGGTGCTCGCCCTGGGCAGCCCGCTCGGCCTCCAGGGCTCGGTCACGGCCGGCATCCTGAGCGCCCGTGACCGCACCATCCAGGCCGGCGAGAGCGGCCAGCAGATGGACCCGCGGCAGGGCGCCAGCTCGATCTCCGGCCTGCTCCAGACCGACGCCCCGATCAACCCGGGCAACTCGGGCGGTGCGCTGGTCAACACCCGGGGCGAGGTGATCGGCATCAACACCGCCATCGCCACCGCCGGCCAGGGCAGCAGCGGCAACATCGGCGTCGGCTTCGCCATCCCGAGCAACAAGGCGAAGGACGTCGCCGGCAAGCTCCAGCGTGGCGAGAAGGTCAGCCACCCGTCGCTCGGGGTCAGCGTGAGAGAAGCCGAGGACGGTGGCGCGCTGGTCGCCTCGGTCAGCCCGGGCAGCGCCGCGGAGAAGGCCGGGCTGCAGCGGGGCGACGTGGTCACCAAATTCGGCGACAAGGTGATCAAGGACTCGAACGATCTGGTGGGCGCAGTCCAGGCGGGCAAGGTCGGCGACCGGGTCGAGGTGCAGTTCAAGCGAAACGGATCGAGCCAGACGGCAACCGTGACGCTCGCCGAGACGTCGTAACGGACAAGGACCTGCCTCCTCCACTGGCGGCGGGTGACGGGGTCAAGGGGGTTGGCTCCGTCACCCGCCGCCGCTTCTCGTTTCCCACCCGGTGCGGGTGAGCCCGGCTCACCCCGTCCGGCGGCACCCTCGACTGACCGGGAACCGCCACGGGAGGGGGACGTCATGACGAGCGCCACCGCCGTCCGTACCGATCCGGAGATCCAGCGGGACGTGCTCGCCGAGCTGGACTGGGACGCGCAGACCCGGCCGACCGACATCGGGGTGACCGTCGTCGACGGTGTGGTGACGCTCACCGGACAGGTGGACAGCTACGCCCGGCGCTGGGCGGCCGAGCGCTGCGCGCACCGGGTACGCGGGGTCCGGGCCGTGGCCAGCGACCTCGAGGTACGCCTGCCGGCCGCCGAGGAACGCAGCGACGCCGACATCGCCATCGCCGCCAGCCGGGCGCTGGAGTGGGACAGCTTCGTCCCCGCCGAGCGGCTGGACGTGACCGTCGCCGACGGCTGGATCATGCTCCGCGGCGAGGTGGAGTACGGATTCCAGCGGCGTACGGCCGAGCGGGAGTTGCGCCGGCTGCGCGGCGTACGCGGGGTCACCAACCTGGTCGAGGTCCACTCACCCACCCCGTCCAGCGACGAGCAGACCCGCCGTGACCTGCAACGGGTCCTGCTCCGGCGGACCGGCACGGAGCGGATCAGGGTGGGGGTCGCCGGGAACGCCGTGGTGCTCGACGGGGTGGTCCGCTCGTGGTGGCAGCGGGAGGAGGCGGAACGGGCCGCCTGGGCCACCCCGGGCGTACGCGAGGTCGACGACCGGATCGTGGTGGCCGGCTGAGCCGGTCGGCCGGATGCGCCCGTTTACCTCCCGCCGCCCAGGGAAAGCGTCGCCGATCCGCCAACGCCGGAACCATCGGGGAGGACTCGTGGCCGTGAACCACCCGCCGTCCGACCGCGCCCGGCCACGGCCGTTGCGGATCGCCATGGTGGTGCCGCCGTGGCTGTCGGTGCCGCCCCCCGGCTACGGCGGGCTGGAGCAGGTGGTGGCGGGGCTGGTGGACGGCCTGGTCGACCGCGGCAACCGGGTGACCGTCTTCGGCGCCGGCGGGGACCACGGGACCAGCGGCGACTTCGTCTCCACCACGGACGAACTCCAGTATCACCGCCTTGGCGAGTCCCTGCCCGAGCTGGCCCACCTGGCCCGGGTCAACCACCTGGTCGACCCCGCCGACTTCGACGTGATCCACGACCACACCACCATCGGCCCGCTGGTCGCCGGCCGCCGGGCGGTGCCCACGGTGGCCACCGTGCACGGCAATCCGGTGGGGGAGTACGGCGCGGTGCTCAGCGACACCGACCGGGGCGTGGGGCTGGTGGCGATCTCACGCGCCCAGCGCCGGGCGAACCCGGGGCTGCCCTGGGTCGGGACGGTGCACAACGCGATGCCGCTGCGGGACTTCCCACGCAAGCGCGCGCCGGGGCGCGGGCCGGTGCTCTGGCTCGCCCGGTTCAGCCCGGACAAGGGGCCCGACGTGGCGATCCGGGCCTGCCGCCGGGCAAATCTGCCGCTCACCCTGGCCGGCAAGTGCAACGAGCCGGCCGAACGCCGCTACTTCGAGCAGGTGGTCGAGCCGCTGCTGGGCGAGGACGTGACCCTGGTGCTCAACGCCGACCGGGACTCGGCCCTGCGGCTGCTGGTC
Source organism: Micromonospora sp. NPDC007271 (assembly GCF_040634005.1). Taxonomy (NCBI): domain Bacteria; kingdom Bacillati; phylum Actinomycetota; class Actinomycetes; order Micromonosporales; family Micromonosporaceae; genus Micromonospora; species Micromonospora sp. NPDC007271. Next base: position 30,034 of record NZ_JBEYER010000003.1, on the reverse strand, counting down.
GACGCCCGGTGCCTGATCATGCCGATCCAGTGGGAGGAGCCGTTCGGCATGGTCATGGTGGAGGCGATGGCGACCGGTACGCCGGTGGTGGCGCTGCGCCGGGGCGCGGTCCCCGAACTGGTCCGCCCCGGGCTGACCGGACTGGTCTGCGACGACCCCGACGAGCTTCCGGCGGCACTGATCGAGTCCGCCCGCCTGGACCCGGCCGACTGCGTGGCGCACGTCGCGGAGAACTTCTCCGTGGAGCGGATGGCCGCCGGCTACGAGTCGGTGTACCAGGGCTTCCTCGCCACCCACGCCCCGCGGCCCGGGCAGCGCGAGCCGGCGCCGGCCACCGCCCGCTGACCGGTCACGCCCGGGCCGCGGCGAGGTGGGCGGCCGCCGCGTCGAGCCGCTCCGCGTACGCGGAGCTGATGCTGCCCTCCCGCCGCCGCTCGCTGATCTTCGCGCGGAGCGTGTCCACGGCACTGGTCAGCGCGCCCGCGCCGCTCGCGGCGGTGGCGTTACGCAGCAGGTTGCGCAGGTCGACGCCGACGTCCTCGCGGATCTGGCCCGCCGCCAGCCCCGCCTCGATCAGCCCGTCCACCCGGTTGGCCGCCTCGAACCGGCTGCCGGCGGCCGGCACCGGTGCCGCGCTGCTGGTGGCCGGGGCCGATCGGCTCGGGCTGGGCGGACGGTTCGGGCCCGGCGCGGCGGGGCTCGACGGCGTCGTGGAGGGCACCACCAGCGGCCCGGCGCTCGGCAGCACCTCCGGCGACGGCTGCCGGCCGGGGAGCAGGGCGGGGGCGAGCAGCACGGCGGCGCCGCCCACCACGACCACCACGCCGACTGCCACCAGCGGTAACGACCGCCGGCGCCGCGGTCCCGCGCCGGGCGGGGCGGCGGCGTCCCCGTCGGGCTCGGCGGCGGGGTGGCGCGCCGGCGCCGGTGGCTCCGGAGCGGCCAGCGCCGGCGCCGGTGGTTCCGGAGCGGCCAGCGCCGGCGGGGCCATCGCCGGGGCCAGCATGGCGGCGGGCTGCGGCTCGGCGGGCAGCAGCTGCTCGCGCAGCACGCGGGCCACCTGGTGCGCGGTGGGCCGCCGCCGCGGGTCGCGGGCCAGGCAGCGCAGGCAGACGTCCGCGACCGGCTCCGGCAGACCGGGTACGCCGTCCAGGCTGGGTGGCCCGGCCTCGGCGAGCGCGGCGCTGAGCTGCTCCCAGGTGTCCGCCGGGTACGGCGGGTGGCCGGTCAGCGCCTCGACGAGCAGCACGCCCAGCGAGTAGACGTCGGTGGCGGGCTGGGCCGCTGCCCCGTCCAGCCGTTCCGGCGCGACGTACGCCGGGGTGCCGAACGTGCCGCCGTCCTCGTCCTCGTCCGGTGCGCCGACCCGGGTGGCGATGCCGAAGTCGAGCACCTTGGCCCCGACCGGGGTCATCATCACGTTCGCCGGGGTGATGTCGCGGTGCACGATGCCGAGTCGGTGTGCGGCGGCGAGCGCCTCGGCGACCTGCGCGACGATCTCCACCGCCTCCGGCCAGGGCAGCGGCCCCTCGGTCAGCCGGTGCTCCAACTCCTCGCCGCCGAGCAGCTCCATCACCACGAACGAGGTGATGCTGCCGTCCGGCGCCGGCGTCTCGCCGTAGTCGTGGACGGCGGTGACGTGCGGGTGCACCAGTTGGGCGGCGGAGCGGGCCTCCTCCCGCACCAGGTCGCGGAACCGGGCATCGGCGGCGAGCGAGGGGGCGAGCACCTTCAGCGCCACGGTCCGGTCCAGCACCTCGTCCCGGGCACGCCAGATCACCGACATGCCGCCGGCCCCGATCTGGTCGATCAGCCGGTACCTGCGGGCCAGCAACCTGCCGGCGTGCAGTGACGCCTTCAAATCGCACCTGCCTGGGGCTTGGGAGCGGTATCAGGTTGCGGGAATGTGTCCGGCATGTCAACGGCTGTCCGGTCCGTCGTCGCAGGCTGCATTGCGGCGGTTGCCCGGGGTCACGGTGGGTGCCGGGCGGGGCGGCTCGACCGGGGCGCCTTCCCGGCGCGTGCCAGGATGAACGGCATGGCAGGCGGTCCGGTGGCGTTCGTGCTCGGCGGCGGGGGCGTGCTCGGCGCGGTCGAGGTGGGCATGCTGCGCGCCCTGTTCCGGGCCCGGATCCAGCCCGACATGGTGCTCGGCACCTCCATCGGCGCGGTCAACGGGGCCCTGGTCGCCGCTGACCCGACCGAGGCGGTCACCGACCGGCTGGTCCGGCTCTGGGCCTCCCCGGAGGCGAGCGAGGTGTACGGGGACTCGGTCGCCCGGCAGCTGCGCCGGTTCGCCGCCCGTACCCACCTGCACTCGCCCCGGCCGCTGCGCCGGCTGCTGGAGAACGAGCTGGGCGAGGAGACCACCTTCGCCGATCTGAAGGTGCCGTTCCGCTGCTGCGCGGCGAACATCGAGCGCGCCGCCGAGCACTGGTTCCACAGCGGGCCGCTGGTGCCGGCGGTGCTCGCCTCCGCCTCGGTGCCGGGGCTGCTCCCGCCGAAGGAGATCGACGGCCAGCACTACATCGACGGCGGGGTGGTGAACTCCATCCCCGTCGGGGAGGCGGTCGCCCTCGGCGCGAAGCAGATCTTCGTGCTCCAGGTGGGGCGGATCGAGCGTGAGCTGAGCCCGCCCCGGCGGCCCTGGGAGATCGCCCAGGTGGCCTTCGAGATCGCCCGGCGGCACCGGTTCGCCCGCGAGATGGCGGCCCTGCCCGAGGGGGTGGAGGTGCACGTGCTGCCCACCGGTGGCCTGGAGCCGCGCGAGGACAGCCCGTGGGCGTACCGCGACCTGGCGGCGGTGGGGCGCCGGATCAGCCGGGCGTACACCGCCTCCCGCCGATACCTGGACACCCGGCTGGAGCGCTGATGCCGCTGCCGCCCCGGTGGGTACGCCGGCTGCTGGTGGCCCCGGGCGTGGTGCTGCTCGCGCTCGCCGTGGTGGCCACGCTGCCGGCCTGGGCATTGCTGGCGTTGGCCGCCTCGCCGCTGGTGCCGGGGCGGCTGCGACCGCTGCGGCTGCTCTGGATCGGTGCGGTCTACCTGGTCTGGGACGCCGCCGCGCTGCTCGCCCTCTTCGCGCTCTGGCTGGCCTCCGGCTTCGGCGCGCGCAAGCGGTCACCGGCCTTCCAGCGGGCGCACTACCAGCTCGCCGGCTGGTTCCTACGGGTGCTGTTCTGGCAGGCCCGCTGGGCGCTGCGGCTGCGCATCGAGGTGGCCGGCGCCGACCCGGACGTCGCCCTGCCCGGCCGCCCCGAGCTGGTGATCTGCCGGCACGCCGGGCCCGGTGACTCGTTCATCCTGATCCACGCGCTGGTGAACTGGTTCCACCGGGAACCGCGGATCGTGCTGAAGGAGAGCCTTCAGTGGGACCCGGCGATCGACGTCCTGCTCAACCGGCTGCCCAACCGCTTCATCGCGCCCGGGCCGGACGGTCGGGAAGCGATGCTCGCGCAGATCGGCCACCTCGCCACGGGCCTGGACGGCGACGACGCGTTCGTGATCTTCCCGGAGGGTGGCAACTTCACCCCCGGCCGGCGGCTGCGGGCCATCGCCCGGCTCCGCGCGCTCGGCCTGGACCGGATGGCGTCGCGTGCCGAGCGGATGCAGCACGTGCTCGCCCCGCAGCCGGGCGGGCTGCTGGCCGCCCTGGACGCCGCCCCTGCGGCCGGGGTCGTCTTCGTCGCCCACACCGGGCTGGATCGGATGCTCACCGTCACCGACGTGTGGCGGGAGCTGCCGATGGACAAGCGGATCGTGATGCGGTTCTGGTCGGTGCCGCCGGAGGAGATCCCCGCCGGGCGGCAGGAACGCATCGACTGGCTCTTCGACTGGTGGGCGCGGATCGATCGGTGGGTCGCGGCGCACCGGGACGGCACCGCCGCCGGCTGAGCGCGGGCGGAACCGGCCCGCCCGCACAGCGGGGCCGGGATGGCGGAGCCGGCTTCGGTGGGCGCTGCAGCCGGCTCGCAGGAATCCCACGTATGGTGCGGTTCGTGGAGCAGATCTGCGTGGTGACGACGGTGGTGGACGCCCGCCGGGTCGCGGACGTGCTGGCGGCTGCGGCCGTCGCCGGACGCCTGGCCGCATGCGCCCAGGTCGGCGGTCAGGTGGACAGCACCTACTGGTGGGAGTCCGCGATCCAGACCACGGCCGAGTGGTCGGTCCAGTTCAAGACCGCGCCGGACCGGGTGGACGCGCTGGTCGACCAGATCCGTGCCAACCACCCGTACGAGGTGCCGGAGATCCTGGTGACACGGGTGGAGAGCGGCAACCCGGACTACGCGGCCTGGGTGCACGACCACACCCGGTCCTAGGTACCCCTACTCTGTCGGGCCGGCCCGCCGGTCGCGATGCTGTCCGGGTGGAGAACACCGGCTACCCCTGCCCCGGTTGCGGCGCTCCCGCCGATCTCGTCTCCGGCTGCCCCGGCTGCGGGCGTCCGCCGTACCCGCCAGCCGCCGAGGTGGTCCGGCTGGACCGGGAGATCGCCGCGCTGACACCGCAGGTCGAGCGGGCCCGGGCCGCGTACCAGGACCTGGCGGTCCGGCTCGGCACGGCCCGGCAGCGCCGGGCGGAGCTGGCCACGCGGATCCGGTCGGAGATCCCGGCGCCGCGCCCGTCCGGGCAGGTGCCGCCAGCGTCCCCGGTCGGGCCGGTGCCGCCGGCGGTCTCGCCGGTGCCGGCCGCCGACCCGCGGCCCGGCGGCGCGGAGACCTCGACCCGGGCCGTGCAGGGTCTCCTCTTCGTCCTCGGTGGACTGCTGCTCGGCACCGCGGCGGTGGTCTTCACGGCGGTCGCCTGGGCCGCCTTCGGGGTCGGTGGCCGGGCGCTGATCCTGCTCTGCCTCACCGCGCTCGCCCTCGCCGGGCCGCTGGTGGCCCGCCGGCGCGGGCTGCGCGGCACGGCCGAGACGTTCGCCGCGGTGGGGCTGCTCCTGGTGCTCCTCGACGGGTACGCCGCCTGGTCGGTGGACCTGTTCGGGGTGGCCGGCTGGCCGGGGAGCCGGTACGCCGCGCTGGTCGGGGGGGCCAGCGCGGCGGCCGCGGCCGGGTATGCGCGATTCAGCCGGCTGACCGTGCCCTGGTTCGCGGCGCTGCTGTTCGCGCAGCCCGTGCTGCCGCTGGCCGCCGTCGAGGCCGCACCGTCGGCCGCCGGCTGGGCGCTGGTCCTGACCGGGGTGGCGCTGGGCGACCTCGCGGTGGTGGTGGTCCTGGGAAAGCGGGTCGGGCCGGCCGGAAGCGGTGGTGCGCGGGCCCTGTTCGCCGGGTGGGTGCTCGGCTGGGTCGGGCACGGCGTCGCGCTCGCCACCGCGGCCGGCTGCGCGCTGGTGCCGCTCGTGCTGGGGCGGGCGGCCGGCGCCCCCGCGCTGGCCGGCGGGCCGCTCCTGCTCGTGGCGCTGGCGCTGGTCGCCGGGGCACTGGTGGGCGGCGGCCGGGCCTACCGGGCGGTCGCCGCCGGTCTGCTGGTGCCGGTGCTGGCCAGCGCGCTGATCCGGCCGGTCGTCGCGCTGCGCCCGGGGCTGCTGCTGGTGGCGGCCGGGCTGGTCGTGGCCGGGTCGGCCGGCGCGGTGCGGGCGCTGCCGGCGCGGCTGCGGGGCGGGCCGCGGGTGGGCGCGTTCGTGGTGGCGGCGGGGCTCGGACAGGCGGCGGCGGCCCTCACCATGGTCGTCGCCGGCGCCGGCGTGGTCGCCGCGTTCCCCGCCTGGCAGGGCGGACGGGCCGTGCCCGCCCCGTCCTGGGGCTGGCAGCTTCCGGTCGCCGTGCTGCTCACCGCCGGGGCGGTGGCGCTGCTGGTGCCCCGGTCCGCCCGGCCGGCGATCGGGCTGGCCGGTGGCGCGCTGGCCGTGCTGGCCGCGCCGGCCGTCGTAGCCACCCCGTGGCCGCTGGTGCTGGCGGTCGAGCTGGTCGCGGCCACCGCACTGCTGGTCGGCACCGTGCTCCGGCCGGCCCGGCGGCGGCCGACCGTGCTCGCCGGCGCCCTGGCCGCGGCGCTCCTCTTCGGCCACGCCCTGCTGATCGGCTGTGCCGAGCCGGCCGGGGCGGGCGCGGTGCTGGCCGTGCTCGCCGTCCTCGGCCCGGCCGTCGCGGCGCTCGGCCGCCGGGGCGCCGGCGCGCAGCGGGCCATCGCCGGGGTGGCGCTGGGGGTGGGACTGCTCGCCGTCCCGGCGGGGGCGGCGGTCGCGCTGATCGGCTTCGGCGCGCCGGCCTGGTGGCAGCTGCGGGGCGCGGCCGTGGCCGTCGCGGTGCTGGTGGCCGCCGTACCGGCCGTCCGTCGGCACTGGCCCGACCTGCACGGGTACGCCTCGACCGGGTTCGCCGTCGCGCTCGCCTCGGTCGGGGTCGCGCCGCTGGTCGTACCTGGCGCCGAGCCGGTGGCGCTCTACGCCGCGGCGGGGGTGCTGCCGGCCCTCGCCGCCGGTGGGGCCGCCCGGCCCGGCGTCGCGCCGCGGGTGGTCGGGGCCGGGCTGGCCGGGCTGGCGCTGCTCGCCGCCGCACCGGCGGCCCTGCGGGTGCTGCTGGCGCTGCCCGTACCGGTCTGGTCGGGGGTGCCGCCCGTGGCCGCGGTGCCGGGCGCGGCGCGGGCCGGGTTGGCGCTGCTGCTGCTCGGTGCCGCCGCCGGGGTCTACGCCCGGGTCGCGCCGGCTCCAGGTCGGTGCGCGGCACCAGAAGCGGCGAGCGAGAGCCGGCGCAGCGGCGGTCGGTGGCTGCCGGCGCCGGCCGCGCTGCCGTTCGGTGCGCTGGCCCTGCCGGTGCTGCTGGCGGCGGCCGGCGCGCCGTGGCCCGTGGTGCCCGCGGCGGCGTTCACGGCCGGGCTGGTCGGGCTGCTGGTGGCCGCCCTCGCCGCGCCGCGCCGGCCGCTGGTGCCGGTCACCCTGCCGCTCGGGCTGGTGCTGGGCCTCGCCGGGCTGAGCGGGCTGCTCGCCACCCGGGCCGGGACGCTCGCCGGGCTGGGCGCGGTGGTCGTCGCGGCGGCCGTGGTCGGTGCGGCCGGCCGGCACGCCGCCACCCGGCTCGCCGGCTGGCTGGTGGCCCTGGCCGCGGCCACCGGCTTCGCGGTGACCGCGCCGCTGGCGGGCGGGCTGCCGCTGCGTACCGCCGCCTTCGCGGTGCTGGCCGTGGCGGTGGCGGCCCTGCACGGCGTGCCGCTGCTGCGCGCCCGGGCGGCCGGCGGGGCCGGGATGCCCGGCCTGCTGCCGGTCACCCGCGGCCAGCAGCCCCCGCGGGACTTCGCGGCCGGCGCGTCCGGCGCGGTGGCGCTGGAGGCCGCGGCGCAGGCGGTCGCCCTGCTCGCGTTGCTGGTCACCGGCGGCGCGTTGCGGCACGCGGCGGCGGTCTGCGCGCTGTGGGGCGCGGCCGTGGCGGTACGCGTGGTGCGACGGGGTGAGCCACCGGCCCGGCGGTGGATCCTCGCCGGCGTCGCCGGCGGCAGCGAACTGCTCGGCGGCTGGCTGCTGCTGGCCGCCGGTGGAGTGGCGGTGCTGGAGGCGTACACCGTACCGGCGGCGGCGCTCGCGCTCGGCGCGGGCCTGGTGGCGTTGCGCACCCGGCCGGGGTTCAACAGCTGGCTGGCGCTCGGCCCGGGGCTCGCCGCGGCGCTGCTGCCCAGCCTGGTGTCGGTGCTGGCGGCGCCGGACCCGCAGCCGGGGCGGCGGCTGGCGCTCGGCGTGGTGGCGCTGGGCGCGGTGCTCGGCGGGGCGGCCCGACGCTGGCAGGCACCCGTCCTCCTGGGCGCGGCCACGCTGGTTCCGCTCGCGCTGCACGAGCTGGCCCGGGGCTGGGACCTGCTGCCCCGGTGGATCTTCCTCGGCCTGGGCGGGCTGGCGCTGATCACGCTCGCCGCCACCTACGAGCGGCGCCGGCGCGACCTGGCCCGACTGCGGGCCGCGGTGGGCCGGATGGGGTAGGGAAAACTCCACCGGGGGTTGGGGGGCTGGCGGGATTACTCGACGCAGTCGATCAAGGCATGCTTGGCTACGGAGAGTCGCGCAGTCGGCGTGGCGCACCGACCGAGGGGACGAGTACCCGCATGACCTCATCGACGTTGACGGCGCCACCGGCGCGGCGGGGCAGCGACTACGCTCGGCTGTCCCGCCGGGTCGCCGAGGCCGGGCTGTTCGCCCGCCGGCCGGGCTGGTACACGGCCCGGATCGGGCTCACCCTGGGCGCCTTCCTGGCCGGCTGGGCGGTGGTGGTCGCGGTCGGCGACTCCTGGGCGCAGGTGCTGCTGGCGGCCGGGATGGCGGTGGCCACCACCCAGGTGGCGTTCCTCGGGCACGACGCCGGCCACCGGCAGATGTTCCGCCGACGCGGCCCGAGCGAACTGGTCGGCCTGATCGCCGGCAACCTCGCCGTCGGGCTCAGCTACGGCTGGTGGGTGGACAAGCACAACCGGCACCACGCCAACCCGAACCACACCGACGAGGACCCGGACGTCGGGGCGGGCGCGCTGGTCTGGACGTACGAGCAGGCGGCGGCGACCCGGGGGGTGGGCCGGTGGCTGGCCCGGCGGCAGGCGTGGCTCTTCTTCCCGCTGCTCCTGCTTGAGGGGCTGGCGCTGCACGTGGCGAGCGTGCAGGCCCTGGCCGGCCGGGACGGCGGCCGGTGGCGTACCCCGGTGCGGCACCGGGCGGTCGAGGCGGTGCTGCTCGTCGCGCACGCCGTCGGTTACCTCGGCCTGCTCTTCGCGGTGATGTCGCCGGGGAAGGCCCTGCTCTTCGCCGCCGTCCACCAGGGGCTCTGGGGGCTCTACATGGGGTGCGCGTTCGCCCCGAACCACAAGGGCATGCCGATGCCGACCGCCGACGACGACCTGGACTTCCTGCGCAAGCAGGTGCTCACCTCGCGGAACGTGCGGGGCGGCCGGTTCGTGGACGTGGCGCTGGGCGCGTTGAACTACCAGATCGAGCACCATCTTTTCCCGAACATGCCCCGGGCCAACCTGCGCCGGGCCCGCCCGATCGTCCAGGCGTACTGCGCCGAGCAGGGCATCCCGTACGCCGAGACCGGGCTGATCGAGTCGTACCGGCAGGCCCTCGGGCACCTGCACGAGGTGGGCCGGCCGCTGCGTGCGGGGTGAGCCGGCCGGGCCGGGCGGAGGTGGTCGGCCGGGCCGGCGGTCAGCCTAGCCGCTCGCGCCGACCGGCGACGGTCGATTTCCGGCGTGCGTCGAACGGTCCCGGCCAGCGCTGCCGGTAGGGTCGGCGCATGGCAGACGTGCTCACCGCCGAGGCGGTGTGGGACGCGCCGGGTGGGCTGACCCCGACCCGGCGGATCGACGACATCGTCCGGAGCGCCGCATGAGATTCGAGATCAGCAAGGTGCTCGACGCCATCGAGGGGCGGGTCTGCACCGACCCCTCGCTGGCCCGGGCCGTGGTGGACCTGGCCGAGGTGATCCGCTGGCAGGACCTGGACGGCGGGCGGCCGGCCAGCCTGCTGCGGCTCGGCATGGTGATCGACGCCCTGTCCCGGCAACTGGAGGAGGACAGCGTCCCGGTCTACGCGATCGTGCACCGGGCCCTGCTCTCCGACGCCGACCTGACGTCCAACGAGCGGATGGTGGTCCGGCGCTGGGCCGACGACGGCCTGGTCGAGGTGCTGGACCATCCCGGCGACCGGATGCTGGAGGTGGCCGACCTGCTCGGGCTGCCGGTGCTCAGCCGGGTCCGCTTCGACGGGCTGGGCGGTCGCTACCCGTGGCTCGGCCAGGCCGGGCGGGTGCTCGCCCCGGTGCCCGGTGCCGGCGGACCGGTGTTCATCGCGCACGTCGGCGGCGGGCAGAGCCCGGCCTCCGGCAGCCGGTCCCCGGCCGGCGCGAAGCTGCTGACCCGGCAGTGGCGCTGCCCCGAGTCCGGGTGCGCGCTCTTCGGTGGCGGCGGAGGCGGTGGCGCCTTCGCCGACCTGGCCCGGGTGGACCGCGCCCCGGCCGGGCAGCCACCACCCTCCCTGCGTAACGGGGCGCCGACCTGCCCCCGGCACGGCACCCGCCTGAGCGATGCCGGGCCGCGGTCGCGTACCGAGGTGCTGGCGGTCCGGATCGGCGGGCTGGTCCGGCGGCGCTTCGCGCTGACCGAGGCCCAGCCGGTGCTGGTCGGGCGGGCGCCCGACTCCTCCGGCGGGATCGTGCTCGGCCAGTGGCTCAACGACGAGGCGCGGCGCTGGATCAGCCGCAGCCACGTCCGGTTCGAGCTGCGGGCGCCCGCTTCAGGTCGCGGCGCGGCGTCAGACGGGCCGAGCTGGAGCGGTCGAGGCGAGGTGATCGTCACCGACACCAGCACCAACGGCTCGGGCGTACGCCCCGGTGGTTCGATGGCGGAGCCCGACCGGATCGCGCTGGCCCCGCAGCAGTCCCGGGTGCTGGGCCAGGGCGACATCGTCGAGCTCTACCCGGGCGTGCAGGTGGGCCGCGCCGACGAGCTGCTCAGCGACGCGAAGTTCAGCCCCACCTCGGTGATGGCCGAGGCCCCCACCATGGCCATGCGGCTGCCGCGCCCCTGAGACCGACGCCGAAGGGCGCCGGGACCGTCGCGGTCCCGGCGCCCTTCTGCGTACGGGGTCAGCCGGCCAGGACGGCGGCGAGCTGGGCCACCGCGTGGTCGATCTCCGCTTCGGTGATCACCAGCGGCGGGGCGAGCCGGATGGTCGAGCCGTGCGTGTCCTTGGCCAGGACGCCCCGCTCCATCAGCCGCTCGCAGGCCTCCCGGCCGGTCATCAGCGCCGGGTCGATGTCGAGGCCGGCCCAGAGGCCGCGGCCCCGGACGGCGACCAGGCCCTTGCCGATCAGGCCGCGCAGGCCGGCGTGCAGCCGCTCGCCCAGCTCGGCCGAGCGCCGCTGGAACTCGCCGGTGGCCAGCAGCCGGACCACCTCGGTGGCGACGGCGCAGGCCAGCGGGTTGCCGCCGAACGTCGAGCCGTGCTGGCCCGGCTTGAGCACGCCGAGCACGTCCGAGTTCGCGGCCACCGCGGAGACCGGCACGATGCCGCCGCCGAGCGCCTTGCCCAGCAGGTACATGTCCGGGACGACGCCCTCGTGGTCGCAGGCGAACGTCGCGCCGGTACGCCCCAGACCCGACTGGATCTCGTCGGCGATGAAGAGCACGTTGTGCTCCGTGCAGGCCCGGCGGACACCCGGCAGGTAGTCCTCCGGCGGCACCACGACGCCCTGCTCGCCCTGGATCGGCTCGAGCAGCACGGCGACGGTGTTCTCGTCGATCGCGGCGGTCAGCGCGTCCAGGTCGCCGTAGGGGACGACCGTGAAGCCCGGGGTGTACGGCCCGAAGTCGGCGCGGGCGTCCTCGTCGGTGGAGAAGCTGACGATGGTGGTGGTCCGGCCGTGGAAGTTGCCCTCGGCGACCACGATGTTCGCCTGGCCCGGCGCGACGCCCTTGACCTGGTAGCCCCATTTGCGGGCGACCTTGATGCCGGTCTCCACCGCCTCGGCGCCGGTGTTCATCGGCAGCACCAGGTCCTTGCCGCAGAGCGCGGCCAACTCCCGGCAGAAGTCGGCGAACTGGTCGTGGATGAACGCGCGGCTGGTCAGCGTGAGCCGGTCGAGCTGCGCGTGCGCGGCCTCGATCAGCTTCGGGTGCCGGTGGCCGAAGTTCAGCGCCGAGTAGCCGGCCAGGCAGTCCAGGTAGCGCCGGCCGTCCACGTCGGTCAGCCAGGCGCCCTCGGCGGACGAGATCACCACGGGCAGCGGGTGGTAGTTGTGCGCGGTGTGGCGCTCCGCGTCCCGCACCGCGGACGGTGTCCGCAGCATGTCGTCGATGATCACTTGACTGCCTTTCCCTGACGGAGTCGCAACGTGCAGCACTTCGGGCCGCCGCCGGCCTTGCGCAGCTCGGACAGGTCGATCCCGATGGTCTGGTAGCCCCGGTCGCGCAGCTTGGCGGCGAGATCGGTGGCCTGGGCGGGGAGCACCACGTGTCGGCCGTCGCTGACCGCGTTCAGCCCCAGCACCTCGGCGTCGGCCATGGTGGCGTGGACCGCGTCCGGGAAGAGCCGGCGCAGCACGGCCCGGCTGCCCGGCGAGAACGCCTCCGGCAGGTACGCGACGGTCCGCTCGTCCAGCACGGTGAGCGCGGTGTCCAGGTGGTAGAAGCGCGGGTCCACCAGCTGCATGGTGATCACCGGGTAGCCGAAGACCTCCTGCAGCTGGGCGTGCGAGGCGTGCGCGGTGCGGAACCCGGTGCCGGCGAGCAGGCGGTCGCCGACCAGGAGGATGTCGCCCTCGCCCTCGTTGACGTGCTTCGGGTCGTACATCTCGAAACCGGCGGCCTCGAACCAGGCCCGGTAGGCGGGGGCCTCGTCGGCGCGCTGCGGATCGCGGAACTGCACCGCCATCGCCTTGCCGTCGATCACCGTGCCGCCGTTGGCGGCGAAGACCATGTCCGGCAGGCCGGCGACCGGGTCGATCAGCTCGACCTCGTGGCCCAGGTCGACGTACGTCTGGCGGAGCTGCTCCCACTGCCGGATCGCCAGGTCGGCGTCGACCGGGGCGGTGGGGTCCATCCACGGGTTGATCGCGTAGTCGACGGCGAAGTACGTCGGCCGGCACATCAGAAAGCGCTGGCGGGTGGCGTCCATCGTCATGTCGTGCTCCAAGGGGTCGGGCGCGCCCGGCCACCGTCGGCCCACGGGCTGGCGCCGTGGTCCAACGGTATGCGGCGGGGGCGGCGACATCCACCGTGAGAAGTTGCGTACGGCGTCTGATCGTTGCGTCTGGCCCGCTTGAGGCAACGGATCGTTGCGTGTACGCGGGCCGGCCACCCGGGGAAACAATTCGGGGGCGGCGAACCGCCGCCCCCGATGAGAGAGGGTGCCCGGCTGGTGAACCACCAGAGCTGATCGGGCGTGCCGGCGCTGCGCCGGCGAGCGGGGCAGTGCCCGTCAGAACAGAGCGGCAAACTGTGAATCAAGCCACTCCCGCAACCGGCCGACCCAGTCGCCGTCGGTGGTCGGCCAGTCGAACTGGCCGGTCATCGCCACGATCCCGAGCACCACCGCGGCGAGGCCGACCACCACGCCGATCAGCGCGTCGGTCTTGCCGGCCACGTGCCGGCGGCGGGTGGCGACCAGGCCGAGCACGGCGAGGACCGCGCCGATCGCGCCGAGCCCGATGCCGTACCCGGCGAGCGTGCCGGTCAGCACGAACAGCGCGCCGACCACCGACACGATCAGGCCGAGGGTGGCCAGCAGGCTGGCCCGGGGCTTCGGGCCGAGGGCCACCGGAGCGCTGCCGTCGTCGACGTCGGAACGGTCCAGCGGCCGGTCCGGCCGGCCGTCCCGGTCCAGGTCGACGGTGCGTTCGAGGGCCGGGTCCGGGTCGACCCCGGGGCGGGCCCGGGCAGCCTCCGCGCCGAGGGGCCGGCCGGTGGCCGCCCGCGCCGCCGCGGCTCGCTCCGCGGCCCGCCGCTCCGCGTCGGTGGCCACCGGCCGGCCGTCCACCCCGTCCGCGACGGCGTCCCGGTCGCGGCCGTCGACGGACCCGTCGCCGTTCACGTCCTGACTTCGCGCCGGTCCGTTCCGGCGGGACAGAATCCTCACTTCGACACCTCCTGATCTCCGGCGCGGAGACCGCGCGTGACTCCCAGGACGTACCCCGCCGTCGACGAGTCGACACCCGTCGACGTGCCGGGAGGGTGCCGGGCCGGCGCCGGCGGTGGCCGGGCTACCGTTGCCGGCGTGCCAGAGGGACACACCATCCACCGCCTGGCGGCCCGGCACGCCGAGCTGTTCGCCGGCGACAAGGTGCACGTCGCCAGCCCACAGGGCCGCTTCGCCGCGGGTGCGGCCCGGCTCACCGGCAGCGTCCTCGACGGCACCGAGGCGTACGGCAAGCACCTGCTGCACCACTACGCCGGCGAGCTGATCCTGCACGTGCACCTCGGGCTGTACGGCAAGTTCGCCGACGGGCCGGGTGAGCCGCCGCCCCCGGTCGGGCAGGTGCGACTCCGGCTGTCGTCCGACCGGCACTGGCTGGACCTGCGCGGCCCGACCGCCTGCGAGCTGCTCACCCCGCCCGAGGTGGCGGCGCTGCGCGACCGGCTCGGCCCGGACCCGCTGCGCGCCGACGCCGACCCGGACCGGGCGTACGCGCGGATCCGGCGCAGCGGCGCTCCGCTGGCGGCACTGCTGCTGGACCAGTCCGTGGTGGCCGGCACCGGCCTCATCTTCGTGACCGAGGCGCTGTTCCGGGCCGGGCTGCCGCCCACCCGGCCCGGCCGGGAGCTGACCCCGGCCGACTGGGCGAACCTCTGGGCGGACCTGGTCGAGCTGATGACCCTCGCCGTGCGGAACGGCCGGATCGACACCGTACGCCCGGCCCACCTGCCCGAGGCGATGGGCCGCCCGCCCCGGGTCGACCGGCACGGCGGCGAGGTGTACGTCTACCGCCGCTCCGGCGCGCCCTGCCACGTCTGCGGCGCCGACATCAGCCGCGGCGACCTGGCCGGCCGCAACCTCTACTGGTGCCCCACCTGCCAGGGGCGGTAAGGAAGGGCCCCTTCCTGACGCCTGCGGTAGAGAAGGGTGCCCTGCTCCCGCGTAGCCCGCCGGCCCGCGCGGCGGCCAGCCCGGCGAGCACGGCGCCCTCGCCAGCAGCCAGCACGGCGACCCACCACTGCTGATCCTGGCTGAACGGGCCGTCGGGCGCCGCACGCAGGAGGCCATGGCACACCCGTTGCCAGCGTCCGCTGGCCAGCAGGTGCCGCACCGTCGACGGCGTCAACTCCGCCGTCGCCTGCGTCCAGGTCAGGATCCCCGACTGCGTGAACAACAGCCACTCCAGCTCCGGCGCGTCGTCCTTCGGCAGTCGCACCGGTCAAGCACAGCCGAAGAGCGACAGGCGCCCTTACCGGCGGCCGGTGCCGGCGAGGGCGTCGACGGCCTTGCGGGCGGCGATCAGCACCGGATCCCAGACCGGGGCGTACGGCGGGGCGTAGCCGAGGTCCAGCGCGGTCATCTCGTCGACCGTCATGCCGTTCCACAGCGCCACGGCCAGGGCGTCGATCCGCTTGGCCGCCTCGGACCAGCCGACGATCTGCGCCCCGAGCAGCCGGCCGCCGGGCCGCTCGGCGATCAGCTTGACCGTCATCGGCCGGGCGCCCGGGTAGTAGCCGGCCCGGTTGGTCGACTCGGCGATCACCGAGACGAACTCGAAGCCGGCTGCCAGAGCGTCGCGTTCCCGCAGGCCGGTCCGCCCCACCTCCAGGTCGCAGACCTTGGTCACGGCGGTGCCGATGACCCCGGGGAACGTCGCGTACCCGCCCCCGATGTTGATTCCGACGACCCGGCCCTGCTTGTTGGCGTGGGTGCCGAGCGGCATGTTTACCGGCATGCCGCCGACCCGGTGCAGGGTCTCCACGCAGTCGCCGGCCGCCCAGACACCGGGTACCCCGGGCACCCGCATCCGCCGGTCGGTGCGGACCCCGCCGGTGGGGCCGAGCGGCAGGCCGGCGGCCTCGGCGAGCGCGGTGTTCGGGCGTACGCCGAGACCGAGCACCACGACGTCGGCGGGGATCGGCCCCTCCGGGGTGACCACCGCGGCGATCCGGCCGTCCCGCTCCCGCAGGTCGGTGACGCTCAGGCCGGTACGGATCCCGATGCCGATCCCCCGCATCGCGTCGGAGACCAGCTCGGCCATGTCCGGGTCCACGGTGGACATCGGCTGGTCGGCCTGTTCGAGCAGGTCGACCGAGAGCCCGCGCTGGAGCAGCGCCTCGGCCATCTCCACGCCGATGTAGCCGCCGCCGACCACCACCGCGCGGCGGGGCCGGGGCTCGCGTTCCAGCCAGTCCAGCAGGGCCGTGCCGTCGTCGAGGGTCTGCACGCCGAACACCCCGGCGACGCCGGCGCACGCCCAGTCGGGCCGTACCGGCGTCGCGCCGGTGGCGTACACCAGGGCGTCGTAGCGCTCGCGGACCTGGCCGCCGCCGGCCAGGTCGCGGGCAACCACCTCGTGGCGGTCCAGGTCGATGGCGATGACCTCGTGCCGCAGCCGTACGTCGATGGCGAACTTCTCCCGAAAGGTGGCCGGGTCGCGGGCGATGAGCCGGTCCCGCTCCGGCACCACACCGCTGATCCAGTACGGGATGCCGCAGGCGGAGTACGAGGTGAAGTGGCCCCGCTCGAAGACGACGATCTCCAGGTCGGCCCGGTCACGGCGGCGTCGGGCCTGGGACGCTGCCGCCATCCCAGCCGCGTCCCCACCGATGACGATCAGCCGCTCCGCCACGGGACCAATCCTGTCACGCGAAGATCCGTTGCGGGCCCGGTCAGCCGCGTGTCTGCCGGGCCACGTCCGCGACCACGTCGGCCAGCCGGCCGGTACGCCCGAACACCGCCCGCTGCCGCGCCGCGCTGCGGTGAACGGCGGCCGGGTGCGGGGAGCCGTGCGGTGCGGAAGCCGAGCGCGTCCGGGCCGGGGCGGAGGCGGCGTGCCTACGATGGGGCCGGCCGACGCCCGTGCGTCGCCGCCGGCAGCGAGGGAGGCCACAGTGACCCCGAGCAGCACGTCGGAGAGGATGACCGAGGCCCGGCGGACCGGTCGGGACTGGCGTGAGCAGGTGCCGCGGGGCTTCGCCACCCTGCTGTGGGTGGTCGCGGTGGTGTGCGCGCTGGCGGCGCTGAGCAGTGCCCTCCGCGCCGACATCCAGCCGGTCCGCACCGCGATCGACGTGCTGCTGGTGCCCGCGCCGGCCAACCTGGCGTACGCGGTGTTCCTCGGCACCCTGGCGTCGGCGGTGCTGCGGCGCAAGCGGCTGGCGTACTGGGTGCTGGTGGCGTACTTCAGCCTCACCCTGGTGGTCGGCGTGCTGGCCGGGGTGCTGCTGCTGGTGTTCGGCAGCAACCGGCTCAACGCCGCCGCCGGGCAGCGGCTCTTCAGCATGCTGGAGACGGTCGGGGTGTGGGTCGGGATCGCCTTCGCCAGTGCCGCGCTGGCCCTGCTGCTCGCCGCCCGCCAGGAGTTCTACGCCCGGGTACGCAGCGGCAGCACCTGGCGGGCCCTCGGCGTCTTCCTCGGCCTGGCGGCGGTCTCGGTGGGGCTCGGTTACCTGCTGCTGCTGGCCGAGCCGGGCAGCCTGCACACCTGGTCGGACCGGCTCGGGTACGCGGCGGAGAAGGTGTTCGGTGGCGCGGTCACGCTCGACGTGACCCGCCGGGGCCAGGCGCCCGGCTGGGTCAACCTGCTGCTCGGCGGCTTCGGCGCGATCGCCTTCGTCACCGGGCTGTTCACCCTGGTCCGCTCCCAGCGCGCGAACGCCGTGCTGCATCCCGACGAGGAGCAGCGGATCCGCGAGCTGCTCGCCCGCTTCGGCGAGCGGGACTCGCTCGGCTACTTCGCCACCCGTCGGGACAAGGCGGCGGTCTTCTCGCCGAGCGGCAAGGCGGCGATCACCTACCGGGTGGTCAACGGGGTCAGCCTGGCCAGCGGCGATCCGATCGGCGATCCGGAGGCGTGGGGCCCGGCCATCGAGGCGTGGCTCGGCCAGGCCCGCGCGTACGCCTGGATCCCGGCGGTGATGGGCACCAGCGAGGCCGGGGCCCGGGCGTACCAGCGGTTCGGGTTGAAGGTGCTGCACCTGGGCGACGAGGCGATCCTGCTGACCCGCGAGTTCGACCTGGACGGGCGGGACATGCGGCCGGTACGGCAGGCGGTGCACCGGGTGGAGCGTGCCGGCTACGCCGCCCGGGTGCGGCGGCACGCCGAGATCCCGCCGGAGGAGCTGTCCCGGCTGGCCGGCCTGGCCAGCGCCTGGCGGGACACCGAGAACGAGCGGGGCTTCTCGATGGCGTTGGGGCGGCTCGGCGACCCGGCCGACGGCGACTGCGTGCTGGTCGACGCCCGGGACGCGCAGGGCCGGGTGCGGGCGTTGCTGTCGCTCAGCCCGTGGGGCGCGAGCGGGCTCTCGCTGGACCTGATGCGCCGGGACCGGGCGGCCGAGAACGGGGTCACCGAGTTCATGGTGGCCGCGCTGCTGGGCGCCGCTCCCCGGCTGGGCGTCGAGCGGGTGTCGCTGAACTTCGCGGTGTTCCGCTCGGTCTTCGAGCAGGGCGCGCGGATCGGGGCCGGCCCGGTGATCCGGATGTGGCGGCACACCCTGCTCTTCTTCTCCCGCTGGTGGCAGCTGGAGTCGCTCTACCTGTCCAACGCCAAGTACCAGCCGCACTGGCTGCCCCGCTACCTCTGCTTCGCGGAGCGCCGCGAGCTGGCCCGGGTGGGTATCGCGGCGGCGGCCGCCGAGGGCTTCCTGGCCCTGCCGGGCGGCCAGCCGACCCCGCTGTACGGGGTGCCGCGGGCCGGCGGCGGGGTGCGCTTCGTGCCGCCGGCCACCGCGACGGTCCGGGCCGTCCCGCCCGAGCCGGCCCCGGCCGGGCGACCGGAGCAGATCCGGGTCCGGCTGGCCAAGCTCGACCGGCTGCGCGCCGCGGGGATCGACCCGTACCCGGTGGGCTATCCGCGTACCACGAGCTGCGCGGCTGTGCGGGAGCGGCACGCCGGGCTGGCCCCGGACACCGGGACGGGGGAGACCGTGGCGGTGGCCGGCCGGGTGCTGCTGGTCCGCGACCACGGCGGGGTGCTGTTCGCCACCGTCCGCGACGGCAGCGGCGACCTCCAGCTGATGCTGGAGCACGACCTGGGCAGGTGGCGGGCCACCGTCGACATCGGCGACCACGTCGGCGCCACCGGCGAGGTCTACGCGACGAGGCACGGCGAGGTGTCGGTGCGGGTCGCCGAGTGGCGGCTCACCGCCAAGTGCCTGCGCCCGCTGCCGGACAAGCACCACGGGTTGGCCGACCCGGAGGCCCGGGTCCGGCAGCGCTATCTGGACCTGGCCGTCGGTGACGACGCCCGGGAGCTGCTGCGGGCGCGGGGGGCGGCCCTGCACAGCCTGCGCTCGTCGCTCGCCGGGCGGGGCTTCCTGGAGGTGGAGACACCGATCCTGCAGCGGGTGCACGGGGGCGCCAACGCCCGCCCGTTCGTCACCCACAGCAACGCGTACGACCTGCGACTCAGCCTGCGGATCGCACCGGAGCTCTACCTGAAGCGGTTGGCCGTGGGCGGGGTCGAGCGGGTGTACGAGCTGGGCCGGGCGTTCCGTAACGAGGGCGTCGACCACCGCCACAACCCGGAGTTCACCGTGCTGGAGGCGTACCAGGCGTACGCCGACTACCACGACATGCGGACGCTGGCCCGGGAGCTGATCGTGGCGACGGCGGTCGCGGTGCACGGCACCCCGACGGCCCGCCGTCCCGGCGGCGAGCTGGTCGACATCGGCGGTGAGTGGCCGGTGCGGACGGTCCACGAGGCGATCTCCGCCGCGCTGGGCGAGGAGGTCACCGCCGACACCGACCTGGCGGCGCTGGGCAAGCTCTGCGACGCCGCCGGGGTGCCGTACGACCCGCGCCGGGGGCGCGGCGCGGTGCTGCTGGAGCTGTACGAGCGGCTGGTCGAGACGCGCACCGACGGGCCCACGTTCTACCTGGACTTCCCGACCGAGGTGTCCCCGCTGACCCGCCAGCACCGGCACGACCCGCGGCTGGCCGAGCGGTGGGATTTGGTGGCGTTCGGGATGGAGCTGGGCACCGCGTACACCGAGCTGGTCGACCCGACCGAGCAGCGGCGCCGGCTCACCGAGCAGTCGTTGCGGGCGGCCGGTGGCGACCCGGAGGCGATGGAGCTGGACGAGGACTTCCTCACCGCGTTGGAGTACGCGATGCCGCCCACCGGCGGTCTCGGCCTCGGCGTGGACCGGCTGATGATGCTGCTGACCGGCCGCTCCATCCGCGAGACCCTGCCCTTCCCCCTGGTCCGCGAATCCTCCTGACCCGTCGGCCCAGGGGCGGTCGGGCGCGAGGGCCGGGGCGGCGTGACAGCGGGTTCTAGGCTGGGCGGCGTGCCGGGCGTGCTGGGGGCGGTGACGGGGGCGTGGGCGTACGCGCTCGCCCAGCTCACCGTGCTCGCGGACCATCCGGCGGCGCTGCTCGCCGGTGCGGCGGTGGCCGCCACGCTGCTGCTGGCCGTACTGCTCGCCGCCCGGGTCCGGGTGCTGCCCGACCGGCCCGGCGGCCGGCAGGCCACCGCCCTGCGCGCCCGTGCCCGGCACCGCCGGGTGCCCCGGCAGGTCGACCCCGACGCCGCCGGCCGGCCCCGCCCCCGAGCGCCCGGCCTGCGCCCCTCGGCCGCGTAGCGCCCGTCCGTCCCCGTCCGGCACGGGTGGCCGCCCGTCCCCGTCCGGCACGGGTGGCCGTCCGTCCCCGTCCGGCACGGGTGGCCGCCCGTCCCCGTCCGGCACGGATCCGCCATCGCCGCGCGGCCGATTCCGTCGTCATCCGTCCCGCCGGGACACGTCGTCCCGTCGGGGCATCCGGAATCGGACCGAGGGGTTCCCCATGCTCGCCTTCGCACCACTGCACACCGCGGCGTCCGTCGCCGCCACCGTCGTCACCTGGCTCGCCGACACGCTGGCCCCGCTGACCGGCGGGGCCGCCACGGCCGCCGCGATCGTCCTGTTCACCGTCGGGGTCCGGCTGCTGATCTCGCCGCTCACCCTGGCGCAGGTCCGCGGGGAGCGGCGCCGCGCGGCGCTCGCCCCCGAGGTCCGCGACCTGCAGCGGCGGTACGCCGACGACCCCGCCCGCCTGCAGAGTGAACTGTTCGCGCTCTACCGGCGGGCCGGAGCCAGCCCGGTCGCGGGCTGTCTCCCGGCGCTGTTACAGGCACCGTTCTTCCTGGTCATGTACCGCGCCTTCGCCACCGGGGACACCGGTCTGCTCGATGCGCGGCTCGCCGGCGTACCCCTGGGCTGGCACCTCGGCGACGGGCTCGCCGGCCCGGTGGTGGCGGTCTTCGGGGTGCTGCTGGCGGCGTTGCTGGCGTTGGCCTGGTGGTCGTCGCGGCGGGCCCGGCGGGCAGCCGCCGCCGGTGCGCCCACCGACGGGCCGGCCGCGGCCGCGCTGGGCCGGCTGGTGCCGCTGCTGCCGTACACGACGGTGCTGGTGGCGCTGGTGGTGCCGCTGGCGGCGGTGCTCTACCTGGTCATCAGCACCGCGTGGACCGCCCTGGAGCAGGCCGTCCTGCGCCGGCCGCAGCCGGCAGGCATCGACGAACGTTGACAAGTGTGGGGGCGGGGCGTACAAATCGCACCAAGAGAGCGCTCTCTCGCCCCGTTTCCCGCAGAGAGGCATTCCGATGAACCCTGTTCCGGCGGCGCCCGCCGCCCCATCCGCCGTGCGCCGGTCGCGCCGGCGGCTCTCCCTGGCGGCGGCCGTGCTCGCCACCACCACTGCGCTGGCCGCCGCGTCGATGACCGCCCACGCCGCCGTCCCGCCGCCCCCCTCCGGTTGGAGCCTGGTGTGGAGCGACGACTTCACCGGCGCGGCCGGCACCCTGCCCTCGTCCGCCAACTGGATCATCGACACCGGCACCAGCTACCCGGGCGGCCCGGCCAACTGGGGCACCGGCGAGATCCAGACGTACACCTCGAGCACCGCCAACCTCAGCCAGGACGGCGCCGGCAACCTGCGGATCACCCCGCTCCGCGACGGTTCCGGCCGGTGGACCTCGGCCCGGATCGAGACCGTCCGGACCGACTTCAAGCCGCCGGCCGGGGGCGTCCTCGCCCTAGAGGGCCGGATCCAGATGCCGAACGTCACCGGTGCGGAGGCCGCCGGCTACTGGCCGGCGTTCTGGGCGCTCGGCTCGCCCTACCGGGGCAACTACCAGAACTGGCCGGGGATCGGCGAGTTCGACGTGATGGAGAACGTCAACGGGATCAACTCGGTGTGGGGGGTGCTGCACTGCGGCGTCGCCCCCGGCGGCCCGTGCAACGAGTTCAACGGCATCGGTAACTCCCGGGCCTGCCCGGGCAGCACCTGCCAGTCGGCGTTCCACACCTACCGCTTCGAGTGGGACGCCTCGATCAGCCCCCAGCAGCTCCGCTGGTACGTGGACGGCCAGCTCTTCCACACCGTCAGCCAGACCCAGGTCGGCGAGCCGTACTGGGGACAGATGACCAACCACGGCGGCTACTTCCTGCTGCTCAACGTGGCCATGGGCGGCGGCTTCCCGAACGGGGTGGCCGGCTACGCCACACCGACCTCCGCCACGGTCTCCGGCCGGCCGATGCTGGTCGACTACGTGGCCGTCTACGCCCGGGGCGGCGGCAACCCGCCACCGACCACCCCGCCACCGGGCGGCGGGGTGGACGCGTACTCGACGATCCAGGCCGAGGCGTTCAACGCCCAGAACGGGGTGCAGGTGGAGACGTGCGCCGAGGGCGGCCAGAACATCGGCTGGCTGAGCAACGGTGACTGGGCCCGCTACGACAACGTGGACTTCGGCGCCACCCCGCCGAAGGATTTCCTGGCCCGGGTGGCCTCCGGCGCGTCGGCCGGGGTGAGCGGGCTGGTCGAGGTCCGGCTGGACAGCCCCGGCAACCCACCGATCGGCAGCTTCGCGATCGCCAACACCGGCGGCTGGCAGAGCTGGCGCTCGGTGCCCGGCAACGTCAGCCCGGTGACCGGCCGGCACACCGTCTACCTGACCTTCTCCAGCGGCCAGGGCGCCGACTTCGTCAACGTCAACTGGTTCACCTTCCGCCGCTGATCGCAAGGAAGGGCCCCTTCTTAACGCCTGGTGCATAGGAAGGGGCCCTTCCTAACGCTCGGGCACCTCTGGACAGAAACAGTTAACAGTCTTAATAATAGAGGCTGACGTCGACGGTCGTGAATGTCTTGCCAGGTCGGCCCGGGCCCGGCCGGCACCGCCACCACAACGGTCCCTGGAGGACGCCGTGAGACTCCGTTCCACCCGCGTGGCGACGTTCGCCGCCGCGCTCGCCGCCGCCCTGGTCGCGGCCACCGTCGTGGCCGCGCCACCCGCCTCCGCCGCCACCGCCACCTTCGTCCGCGTCACCAGCTGGGGCAGCGGGTACGAGGCGAAGTTCACCGTCAAGAACGACACTTCGACCAGCATCACCTCGTGGAACGTCCAGTTCGACCTGCCCGCCGGCAGCACCGTCGGCGCGTTCTGGGACGCCGTGCTGACCGCCTCCGGCCAGCACGTCACCGCGGTCAACCAGTCCTGGAACGGCACCCTCGCGCCGGGCGCCAGCACCACCTTCGGCTTCAACGTGAACGGCACCGGCGACCCGACCAACTGCACCGTCAACGGCGGCCCGTGCGGCGGTGGCGGCGGCAACCCGGGGGCACCGGCCACCCCGGGCGGGCTGCGGGTCACCGGCACCACCAACACATCGGTCTCGCTCGCCTGGAACGCCGTCTCCGGCACGGTCACCGGCTACCGGGTGTACGAGGGCACCAGCGTGAAGGCCACCGTCACCGGCACCTCGGCGACCGTCTCCGGCCTGGCCGCCTGCTCGGCGCACAGCTACACGGTCACCGCGTACAACGGCAGCGGGGAGTCGGCGAAGTCGGCGGCCGTGTCGGCCACCACCACGGGCTGCACCGGCGGCGGTGGCGCGATGGCCGCCGCGCCCTACCTCTACCCGGGCTGGGGCGACCCGCCCGCGCCGTCGACCGTGATGAACGCGACCGGCATCAAGTGGTTCACCATCGCGTTCGTGCTCTCCGGCGGCGGCTGCACGCCGGCCTGGGACGGCAACGGCCCGCTCACCGGCGGCACGCACGCCAACACCATCGCCGCGATCCGGGCGGCCGGTGGTGACGTGATCCCGTCCTTCGGCGGGTGGAGCGGCAACAAGCTCGGCCCGAACTGCTCCTCGGCCAGTGCGCTGGCCGGCGCGTACCAGCAGGTCATCAACGCGTACGGGCTGAAGGCCATCGACATCGACATCGAGAACACCGACGAGTTCGAGAACGAGGTGGTGCAGGACCGGATCCTCGGCGCCCTGAAGATCGTCAAGCAGAACAACCCCGGCATCAAGACGATCGTCACCATCGGCACCACCACCTCCGGCCCGTCCTGGTGGGGCACCCGGCTGATCAACCAGGCCGCCGCGCTCGGCGCCAACATCGACGTCTTCACCATCATGCCGTTCGACTTCGGCGGCGGGACGAACATGTACCAGAGCACCGTCAACGCGGCCGAGGGCCTGAAGAACGCACTGAAGACGGCGTTCGGCTGGTCCGACGCCACCGCGTACGCCCACATGGGGATCTCCGGCATGAACGGCCTCTCCGACCAGCAGGAGCTGACCTCCCCGGCCACCTGGACGCAGATCCGGGACTGGGCCAAGGCCCGCGGGCTGGCCCGGTTCACCTTCTGGTCGGTGAACCGGGACCGGCCCTGCCCGGGCGGGGGCGTGGTCTCCAACTGCTCCGGCATCGCCCAGAACACCTGGGAGTTCACCTCGATCACGGCGCGGTACTGAGCGGCGCCGCGGTCAGCGGCCGGCGGTCACCGACCGCCGGCCGCGCCGCGCCCGACGGCGGCGGACCTTCTTCGTCACCCAGCTCGCGATCACGATGCCGAAGACCGCGAAGATCGCGTAGTTGAACCAGCTGCTGTACTGGTCGACCTGCTCCCAGCGGGAGCCGAGGCCGAAACCGAGCCCGACGATCAACCCGTTCCAGGCCCCGCTGCCCAGCGTGGTGAGCAGCAGGAACTCGCCCAGCGGCAGCCGGTTGGCGCCGGCCGGGACGGACACCAGGCTGCGCACCACCGGTACCAGCCGGCCGACCAGCACCGCCCACCGGCCGTACCGCTCGAACCAACGGTCGGCCTTCTCCAGGTCGTGCCGGTCCACCAGCGGGACGTGGTCCAGCCAGCGCTTCAGCCGGTCCTCGCCGAGCGCCGCGCCGAGCCAGTACAGCACCACCGCGCCGAGCAGCGAGCCGGCCGTCGCGGCGAGCACGATCAGCACCACGCTGAACCGGCCCTGGGCGCAGAGGTAACCCGCCATCGCCAGCACGATCTCGCTCGGGATCGGCGGAACGACGTTCTCCAGGGCCACCAGCAGCGCCACCCCGAGCGCCCCCAGCGAGTCGATGACGCCCGCCACCCACCCGGTCAGCCCGGTGAACTGATGCGGGTCGACGTGCTGGGCGAGGGCCATGGGCGTCCTTTCGGAAGATGCCGGGGGATCCACAACCGGTACCCCCGCGGCGGCCGGCCACACCTGCCGGTGGCCGGCCCCACCGGGCGTCGGCCCGCCTCAGCCCTCCGGGTGCAGCGCCGCGTCCGCCGGCCCGCGCCGCCAGCCGGTGAACCGGACCACCAGGCCGCCGCGGCTGGGCGAGCAGCAGTACGGCCCGGCCGACGCCTCGGCCGCCGGGTCCAGCGGGGCCAGCCGGACCAGCCGCCACGGCTCACCGTCCACCCGGGCGCGGACGGTCAGCGCCTCCCCGGCCCGGCTGACCCGGACCGTCACCTCCCGCCCCGACCAGTCCGGCACCGGGGCGACCGACCAGTCCGACAGCTCGTCGGTGACCACCGCGCCGACCTGCGGGAGGCCGTCGCTGATCTCCACCCCGGCCTTGGTCCACCGCCGGTCGTCCACCCGCACCAGCACCCCGGCCTGGTCGAACTGCGCGGTGTAGTCGAGCCGGAAGCCGACCTCCACGGCGCTGCCCACCGGGAACGGTGCCAGCAGCGCCGACCCGTCGTCGTGTACGAAGCCGTAGCTGGTCCGTCGCCAGAAGTCGCTGCCTTCGCGCGGCCGCACCAGCAGGCCGTCACCGGACTCCTCGGCCCGTTCCGGCGGGTTCAACCAGCTGCCGGTGGACCAGTGCACGGGATGGGTGTCGGGGCTCATGCCGGCACCGTACCGGCGGCTGCCGCGCCGGCGGGACCGGGCGGGTTTGCCGGAACGGCGCAGGGGAGAAGTAATCCGGGTATGGGCGACAGGTGGTACCAGGAGGCGGTCGTCTACTGCCTCGACATCGACACGTTCGCGGACTCCAACGGTGACGGGGTGGGTGACATCCGCGGCCTCATCGGTCGCCTGGACTACCTGGCCCGGCTCGGGGTGACCTGCCTGTGGCTGCATCCGATCCACCCGTCGCCGAGGCGGGACGGCGGCTACGACGTCACCGACTTCTACAACGTGGACCCGCGCCTGGGCACCCTCGGCGACTTCGCCGAGCTGTTGCACCAGGCACAGAACCGGGGCATCCACGTGATCATCGACCTGGTGGTGAACCACACCTCGGACGAGCACCCCTGGTTCCAGTCCGCCCGCTCCTCGCCCGACTCGCCGTACCGGAACTGGTACGTGTGGAGCGAGGAGGAGCCGCCGGACCGGTACCAGGGCATGGTCTTCCCCGGCGAGCAGAACGAGACCTGGAGTTACGACCGCACCGCGAAGGCC
Organism: Micromonospora sp. NPDC007271; assembly: GCF_040634005.1. Classification (NCBI taxonomy): domain Bacteria; kingdom Bacillati; phylum Actinomycetota; class Actinomycetes; order Micromonosporales; family Micromonosporaceae; genus Micromonospora; species Micromonospora sp. NPDC007271. Next base: position 3,736 of record NZ_JBEYER010000003.1, on the reverse strand, counting down.
TGGTACTACCACCGCTTCTACAAGTTCCAGCCGGACCTGAACATCACCAACCCGGAGGTCCGGGCCGAGATCAAGAAGATCATGTCGTTCTGGCTCCAGCTCGGCGTCTCCGGCTTCCGGATGGACGCGGTGCCCTTCATCATCGAGTCGACCGAACCGGGCAACCCGAACTCGCCCAAGGACCTGGAGTTCCTCACCGAGCTGCGCCAGCACGTGCAGTGGCGACGCGGCGACGCCGTCCTGCTGGCCGAGGCGAACGTCGAGCCGGACCAACTCCCGGTCTACTTCGGCGACAGCGGCGGATCGGCCAACCGGATCCACATGCTCTTCGACTTCATGCTCAACGGGCGGCTGATGCTCGCCCTGGCCCGGCAGGACCCGGAGCCGGTGATCGAGGCGCTGCGGGACACTCCGGCGCTGCCCGAGGGCGGGCAGTGGGCCACCTTCCTGCGCAACCACGACGAGATCGACCTGTCCCGGCTCACCGCCGAGCAGCGCAACCAGGTGTACGAGCAGTTCGGCCCGGACGAGGACATGCGCCTCTACGGCCGGGGCATCCGCCGCCGGCTCGCCCCGATGCTCGGCAACGACCGCCGGCGCATCGAGCTGGCGTACGCGCTGCAGTTCTCGCTGCGCGGCACGCCGGTGCTGCGCTACGGCGAGGAGATCGGCATGGGCGAGGACCTGTCGCTGCCCGGCCGGGAGGCGATCCGTACCCCGATGCAGTGGTCGTACAAGGAGAACGGGGGATTCTCCACGGCGGAGCCGGAGAAGCTGGTCCGCCCGGTGGTCGACAAGGGCGAGTACGGCTACCAGAAGGTCAACGTGACCGCCCAGCGCCGGGACCCGAGGTCGCTGCTGGGCTGGTTCGAGCGGATGATCCGTACGCTCCGGGAGGCCCCGGAGATCGGCTCGGGCAGCACCACCCACATCGACGTGCCGATGCCGCCCGGGGTGCTCGCGCACCGGGCCGACGGGCCGACCGGGACGATGGCCTTCCTGCACAATCTCGGCACCGAGGACGTCGAGGTGGACCTGAGCATGCTCGCCCCCGAGGCGGACCTGCCGATCGACGTGCTGACCGACCGGAACTACGAGGAGGTCGGCAAGCTGGACCGCCTCAAGCTCGCCGGCTACGGGTACCGGTGGATCCGGGTCTGCCGGGGCAAGGACATGTGACGACGGGATCACCGCCGCGTACCCCTGGGTTAAGCTCCTTCGATCGAGCCCAAGTTACCGGGAGGTAATCATGTCGGAGGAGCCCCGCGTCGCCATCGTGACCGGAGCCGCGCGCGGCATCGGCGCGGCCACCGCCCGCCGGCTGGCCGCCGACGGCATGGCCGTCGCCGTGGTCGACATCGAGGAGGCGGCGACCAAGGACACCGTGGACGGCATCGCCGCCGCCGGCGGCCGGGCACTCGGGGTCGGCGCCGACGTCTCCGACCGGGCTCAGGTGGAGGCCGCCGTCGAGCGGGTGGCCGCCGAGCTGGGGGCGCCGACCGTGCTGGTCAACAACGCCGGGGTGCTCCGCGACAACCTGCTCTTCAAGATGACCGACGCCGACTGGGACACGGTGATGGGCGTGCACCTGCGCGGCGCGTTCCTGTTCAGCCAGGCCGCCCAGCGGCACATGGTCGAGCGGGAGTGGGGCCGGATCGTCAACCTCTCCAGCACCTCGGCGCTGGGCAACCGGGGCCAGGCGAACTACTCCGCCGCCAAGGCCGGCCTGCAGGGCTTCACCAAGACCCTGGCCATCGAGCTGGGCCCGTTCGGGGTGACCGTCAACGCGGTCGCGCCCGGCTTCATCGTCACCGACATGACCGCGGCCACCGCGGCCCGGATGAAGGTCGACTTCGCCGCGCTGCAGCAGCACGCCGCGGCCGAGATCCCGGTCCGCCGCACCGGCCGCCCCGAGGACGTCGCGCACACCATCTCGTTCCTGGTCAGCGAGGGCGCGTCGTTCGTCTCCGGCCAGGTCATCTACGTCGCCGGCGGCCCCAAGGACTGACCCGTACCGTCGTCCCGCCCGGCCGCCGCCGGGCGGGACGCGATCAGTCGGCGTCGCGGCGGGTGCGCCAGAGCCAGTAGAGGCCGAGCACCGGCAGGACCAGCGGGATGTAGCCGTAGCCGCTGCCGAACCCGGACCAGACCGTCTCGTCCGGGAAGAGCGCCTTGTCGGCCACGCTGAGGATGCCCACCGCGACCACCCCGACCAGTTCGACCGAGCAGCAGGCCAGCGCGACCCGGCGGCCGGTGTGCCCGGCCCGGGCCAGCCCGACCGCGGCCACGATGTAGATCAGCGCGGCCACCGCGGAGAGCAGGTACGCCACCGGCGCCTCGTCGAACCTGGTGGCGATCTGCAGGCCCGCCCGCGAGGTCGCGGCGATGGCGAAGAGGATGTAGACCGCGATCAGCAGCCGCCCCGGCCCCCGGTTCGTCGTGCGCTCGGGCACCCGGGTCTCAGCCACCGACGACCTCCCAGGTCTGCTGCAGGCGGACCACCACGACCGGGGTGACCAGGCAGACCGCGCAGACGATGGCCGAGCCCCAGCGGGTCGGCTCCATCCGGGCCAGCACCCAGGCCAGCGGCGGCAGGCAGACCAGCGTCACCAGGTAGCCGAAGAAGGCGCCCGGCTCGCCCGGCCGCTCACCGCCGCCCAGCGCGACCAGGGCCAGCGCGGCAAGCGCGAGCAGCGCCGCCTCCAGCAGAGCCAGCCCGGCGAACTGGAGCCGGTCCGGGGCCCGGTGGCGCAGCGCCGCCACCAGCGCCCAGATCGCGAGTACGAGCGACAGCACGATCGCGAAGGTCGCGAGGATCCCATCCACCGGCGAGCCGGCCGCAGCGGCGCTGGTCATCGACGCCCTCCCGGCGCAGTCCGAGTCACCGGCACAGACTACTAAGCGTCGTAGTAACGACTGTCGCCCGGCTCTCCCGTCCGGTCGAGGCGCGCGATACGGACCGGACGACTAGCGTGGGATCACGACCACGGGCGTACGCCGTGGCGGACGACGAAGGCGGGGGGACTCGTGCTGCGGTTCGGCTTGTTCGGCACCGGTCACTGGGCGGCGGAGACGCACGCCGCGGCCATCGACGCCCACCCGCAGGCCGAGCTGGCCGGGGTCTGGGGCCGGGATCCGGAGAAGGTCGGCGCGCTGGCCGCCCGGCACGGCGTACCGGCCTTCGGCGACGTCGACGAGCTGCTCGGCGCCTGCGACGCGATCGCCGTCGCGCTGCCGCCGGACGTGCAGGCGGAGATCGCCGTCCGGGCCGCCGCCGCCGGGCGGCACCTGCTGCTGGACAAGCCGCTGGCGCTGAGCCTCGCCGAGGCCGACCGGGTGGTCGCCGCCGCCCAGGCGTCCGGGGTGGCCTCGGTGGTCTTCTTCACCCAGCGGTTCCACCCGAACGTCACCGGCTTCCTCGCCTCGACCGCGGCGGCCGGCGGTTGGCAGCACGCCCGGGCGACCATGTTCGCCTCCATCTACCAGCCCGGAAACCCGTACGGGAACTCGCCGTGGCGACGGGAGCGGGGCGCGCTCTGGGACGTCGGCCCGCACGCGCTGTCGCTGATCCTGCCGGTGCTGGGCCGGGTCACCCGGGTGGCCGCGATGGACGGCCCGAGCGGGCTGGTGCACCTGCTGCTCACCCACGACGGGGGCGCCACCAGCACGCTCTCGCTCACCCTGGACGCGCCGGCCGAGGCGGTCACCCGGGATTTCGTCTTCTTCGGCGAGAACG